>NZ_JBBMFK010000004.1:0-189754 GCF_040096055.1 Pseudoflavonifractor intestinihominis | reverse complement strand
CGCAAATCAATCTCCTGGCTCATCGACCACCAGCACCTTCTCTCCGTCTATCTCCTCGTAGTGCCAGCCGCTCAGGCTCGGGGCGGTGGGTACAGCGGTCCGGGCATCATCGGCCGGAGGTACTGTGACCACATCCTCCCACCGGCGGCCGTTGAGCCAGGTGGTGGCGTGGGGGATAAACTGTCCGTTTGCCTCCTTCCACTGGGGGCTCTTCTTCTGGGCCTCCAGGCTCCGCAGCATCTCCCCCAGAAGCTCATGCGTCACATTCAGGCGCTTAAACACCTCGTAGGCGCGGCGCTTGTCCACTTTTTTGGGGTACGCATCCCAGAACCGGTGGAAGTAATCGTCATCCTCCTTCACGGCCAGAGAGATCACTGCGTCAATGCCATCGGGGACAATATCGGCCGTGCCGCCCCGGAGCAGTATCAGCCGCGCGTCGCAGGGGTACTCCAGCAGCTTATGTATGCTTTTTCTCCGGGGGCTTTTTCTGCCTATCTCAATCGCCGTGATAAACCCGTCCCGGCTGGCGACTATCCCGATCCGTCCGGTATACTTCGGGTCGCTGTCCCGGGACGGAACCGGAGCATTGTTCTGGCAGAGATACCCATTCTCCTCCAGCGCGGCTGTGACGGCCATGGTGGCCGCCCGGTCATCGTCGGCAACCACAACGCCGGACAGCAGTTCCCGCACAGCATCCAAATGCGCATATATATCTTTTGTTAGAATACTTTGGGTATCCTTTGGTAATGGTGTGCCCATTTGGGCACGTGAACGTGCCCGTTCGGGCTCGTGCATTTGCCCATTTGGGCACATGCATGTGCCCGTCCAGTCATCCCTGTAAAATGCCAGCAGTTCATCGCTGGGCGAGTACCACGCCGTCCTGTCTCTCGGGTCCTTGTTGTACTCGCCCACCAGCAGCGCCCCCTTCTCCCGGCAGCTGGCAATAATTCTCCTGATCTGTTTTGCGCTCCACCATGGAAACGCAGCCTCCCAGGCCGCCAGGGAGTTGAATGTCCACCACCTTCCGTCTCTGTAATTCCGGTCGTTGTCCTTGTTGTTCATGGTCAGAGATACCAGCATGTGGAGGAAAATGGACTCCTCCACGCCGTACCGCATGGCAACATCCCCCAGCCCGTGCAGGAATGTCAATCTGGACATGAGCCATCGTCCTTTCTTGTCGTATGTAAACGCCGCATATCACCAGATACCCATGTCGATCATCACCTGGGTGGCCACGGCCTTGATGCGGGCCCGGTTGGCGGCCCGCTCCTCCTCGCTGACCACCACGTCGCTGTGTGGCGTGTAACACAGCGTGGTGCCGTACTTCTCACCGGCGTCCATGGTGGCCGACTCATCCACCAGCACCCGCTGGCCGCCCATGTCGGTGAGCCAGTGCAGGCCCTTCCGCCGGGTCATCACAGTGTTCACGTGGTTCTTGCCGAAGGTCTCGGGGATAATCTTGGTGGTGACCACCAGCTCCTCCAGGGGCTCTATGTTCAGTTCCAGCGCCATTGGAACACCTCCTCAATCCTCTGTATGCTCCGGGCAGGATGTCCTATTCCGCCCGCTGCCGGTCGGATTCACGCTGGTTTCATTCAGCGCGTCGTTATAAGCGATCATAGCCCACTGCATCAGCTTGAGCTTCTCTTTGGCCGTGTAGCACACAGAATCCATAATCGATTCCAAGTCGTACACCAAGGCCCAGGGATTTCGCTTCCATTGGATAGCCTTCTCAGGAAGATATCTTTTCCAGAACGCTTCGTCTTGCTTGGTCATCTCAGCCCCTCCTCTCCGGCCAGGCCAGCGCCACGGCCAGCCCGGCAGCCAGCGCTGCCAGGGTCACGGCCCCGGCCTGGACGCTCACAAAACCGCACTCAATGTTGCCCACGGTGCCAAGAATCAGGACACCCAGCAACCCCAAAAAGAGTGCACGAATCCAGCGGAAATTCGTTGCATTTCCGCCGCGCTTATGATATATTTTCATTAGTTGAATCTCCCTCTTCCGTCCTCAGGTCTCGCACACCTGGGGGCGGATTTTTTTATGCCTCCTGTTCGCTCTGGGCACACCGAAGAGCCAGAGCAGCGGATACAATCTCCTGAAGGTCTTCCATAATGGCATCAAACTCGACTCGCTCATTGCTATCGATGACATTGTCCTCGGCAATGCGCATAAGCCGATTGGCCGAGTGGTTTTCGGCAAACTCGAAAATCCGATTGGTGAGCCGGGCGCTGGCAGCCAAGACGTCCATCTTAGGCACCTCGGGCACCACACGGCTGTACATGGCGTTCTTTTCGCGCACATGCCGCACAATCAGATGCAGCGTGTTATACAGGTCGGACATCGCCTCAACCACTTCGTCAGGCGGCACCCGCTGGCCGGTCTCGTAGGCCCGCAGGCTCTCCACGCTAATACCCAGCCGCTCCGCTGCCGCTTCCTGAGTAAGCCCGGCAGCCTTGCGACAGGTCTTATAGATATTTCGGGTTTCATCCTGCATGGTAATCACCTCCTTTTCAGGATAAAATACTTGCAGATAGTTCAGCAGGCCTCCGGGACGGGCATAATCTCCACGTCCCCGTCCTGCCGGCAGATGACCAGGTCCGTGTCGCCCCAGCGATCCGTGATTCGGACGGCGTTCTTGGTCACCCGCTCCACCCGGGCCAGCTGGCCCGGCTCAAACTGCCCCTCCAGCCACCGGACGATCCTCCGCAGCTCCGGGGTGTCTCCCTGCATCATGTCCTTCCCCTCCTCTCAGCTGGCCGCCTCGGGCGGCGTGCGGCCATATAACTCGTCAATAGAACAGTGCAGGGCATCAGCAAGGGCTGGTGCAATGGCCCATTTGGGATCTGATTCTCCACGTTCCCACTTTCCGACTGCCTGGGGGCAAACCCCGACTTGTGAGGCCAGTGCTGCCTGCGATATTCCCTTTTTCTCTCTCAACAACTTTATGTTGTTCACCATTGTTCCCTCCTCCCCATATAACTACATAAGGTTGTTTTCAAGCATATAATATTACTACTTTTAGTTGTTGTCAAGTGTAAATTTTAAATTTCGCTTGTGGTTGCCTACCATAGGTAGTATATTATTGATTTAAAGAGGAGGTGACTTTCCATGTTAGCCCAGCGATTGAAAGAGCTCCGCGCAGAAAACAAGATGTCTCAAAAAGAGCTTGCAGCAAGATTATTTGTCAGCCAGCAAGCCGTTGGAAAATGGGAAACAGGGAAAGCCACTCCAAATCCTGAGACCATTGCAAAAATATCTGAAATATTCGGTGTAAGTACAGACTACCTCCTTGGTCGAGACGAAGAAAAGCTCGCCCCCACATCTGAGAGCGAGCTTGATAATGAACTTATTGAGCGGTTGACCCATCTGACTCTGGAAGAGAAGGACAAGGTTGACGCTTTTGTGCAAGGTCTTTTAGCATCTCGTTCAGACTGATTTTCTCGTCCAGTGACAGGTGTGATATGAGTTCCCTGGCTTGCTCCGGCGTCATCTCGTGTCCTCCCCTCAGTTTTCCCCGCAGTGCATGATCTGTGATTTATGTCTATTATAGAACATTTGTTTTATTCTTGCAATGCAACTAAGCAAAAAAGAAAAAATAATTTGGTGTCCGACTTGAAAACCATGAAGGGGGAGCGAAGATGAAGAAAGCGCTCGCGCTTATCTGTTGCTTGTCTGTTTTAACATTGGCCGCATGCAGCACGACATCGGGATCCGCCGATGCCTCCACCCCTTCTCCCTCTGCCGTAGCAAGCACGTCCTCTACACCGGAAACCACCCCATCTGAAACAGAACGGATGACTGGGATTCCCGGATCTTACATCAAAGACATCCAGCTTGGTGTTGCGAACTTTGGCATGGATGATGATTCCGCACAGGGTGCCCCTGATGGAACTCCATACCGCTGGACTGCTTCGAAGTCATGGAATTTCCCTGACACCACCGTGCTGTTGGATTATTCAATTATCGGCGACGATGATTCCCAGTTGATCAGCGGGTCGTTTGGGGCTACTTGGGATGCGATCAGCTCTAATGACGTCTTCTGCACTGCTGCGGAAACCTATCTTGGATATATCGCAACCGTGCCATATGATACCTCAGATACAGCTACTGCAAAGCAATGGGTCTTGGATAACATTGGCGCTGTTGCCGGGAGCGAGCCTGTCAGCACTACGATTGGGGACGCCGTGTTTACTCTATCAGGCACAGCTGCTGATGACGGTCTCCCCTCCTCCTATCTGTTACAGATCCAAGTTTCCGAGTAATCAAATTCGCAAGCGCTTGCGGATTTCAACGTGAATACAAAAACCGCCTTCAGCCATCCGGCCGGGGGTTGCTCTAGAAAGAGGAAATAAATCTGTGTCCGGCTTGGACACCGAAAATAGAGAGGGAGTGTTGCAGCGTGGATTTCATTGACCAGTTGAAACAATTTTCAAAGCGTGTAGAATCTCTCAAGGATTCCATCTCAACCGAAGAGGCCACAAAAACCGCCGTCATCATGCCGTTCTTCGCTATGTTGGGATATGACGTGTTCAACCCCCAGGAATTTGTTCCGGAATATACCGCTGACGTAGGGATCAAGAAGGGTGAGAAGGTAGACTACGCCATCATAACCGACGGCTCCCCTGTGATCCTGATTGAATGCAAGTCCATTAACGAAAACCTGGAGCGGCATGATTCTCAGCTCTTCCGTTACTTTGGGACGACTACCGCAAAATTTGCAATACTCACTAACGGCATTATGTATCGTTTCTATACTGACCTCGATAATGCGAACAAGATGGACGAGGATCCGTTCCTGACCATCAATATCCTCGACATCCGTGACAACCAGGTCCCGGAGCTGAAAAAGTTCTGCAAAAGTGTTTTTGATGTGGACTCTATCTTCAGCACCGCCTCCGAGCTGAAATACGTCCACGAATTCAAGAGTGTCTTCACCCGGCAGCTGGAGTCTCCCGATGACGATTTTATCCGCTTCTTCCTCCAGAATTGCTATTCCGCGCCCAAAACTCAGAGTGTTCTGGAAAAATTCCGCCCCGTCCTTAAAAAGGCGCTGAACGACTTTATCAGCGAGACTATGAACGACAAAATCAAGACCGCCCTCGGAGGGAGCGGTGGTACCGTATCCGCGCCTGATCCAAAGCCGGCTGATGAGGCTGGAGCTGCCGAGCCAGAAAATGATGGAAAACGAGTTCCCAACATTGTCACAACTGAGGAAGAACTAGAAGCGTACTTCATTGTAAAAAACCTTCTGGGGTCTTTGGTTGACATTCGAGACATTACTTACAAAGATACGGAATCTTACATCAATATCCTGTATAAGGGGAACTCCCGCAAATGGATTTGTCGCCTGGCGCTTACCAGTTCCAAAAAGACATTGATTATCCCGGATGAGAATAAGAAGGAAACCAAGTACCAGCTGCAAGATATTTATGAACTTTCAAAGTATTCTGATGAGCTCATTACTGTACTGAAGCGTTATATATAATACGTTCCAAGTCCCCCAGCGCTTGCGGATTTTAACAGAAATACAAAAACCGCCCTCAGCCGTCCGGCCGGGGGCGGTTATACTCTCGACATATTGTGAAGGAGGGAACCGGATGGACGCGGCGGAGTATCTGAGAAAATCTCGTATGGAGGAGGGCATGGACACGGAGGAGGTGCTCTCCCGGCACCGGAAGGCCCTGGCCCAGTTCGCCTCCTCTCACGACATCCATATTATCGCCACCTATGAGGAGGTGGTCAGCGGTGAGAGCCTGTACGCCCGTCCTGAGATGCTGCGCCTGCTGGAGGACGTGGAGGAGGGCCGCTACGACGCGGTGCTGGTCATGGATCTGGACCGGCTCTCCCGCGGCCGGATGAAGGACCAGGGCATCATCCTGGACGCCTTCCGGGACTCGGGCACCCTCATCGTCACCCCGGAGAAGACCTACAACCTGTCCGACGACCTGGATGACGAGATGGCGGAGTTCAAGACCTTCATGTCCCGCCGGGAGTATAAGATCATCAACAAGCGGCTGCGCCGGGGCCTGAAGCAGAGCATCAGCGACGGCTGCTACGTGGCCAACGCCCCCTACGGCTACCGGAAGGTTCTGGTGGACCGGCGGCCCACTCTGGAGATCTACGAGCCGGAGGCCCGCTTTGTCCGCATGATGTACCAGCTCTACACCCAGGGCTACGGCTGCGTCTCCATCGCCCGGCACGTCAACGCCCTGGGGGCCAAGCCCCACCGCTCGGAGGAGTTCACCCGAAACAGCGTGGCCCACATCCTCCGCAACCCCACCTTTGCCGGGAAAGTGGTCTGGAACCAGAAGTCCCACGTCCGCAAGGGGGCCAAGGGCAACCCCAAGCACATCACCATCTACAATCCCCGGGAGAAGTGGACCATTGTGGACGGCCTACACCCCGCCATCGTGAGCCAGGAGCTGTACGACACGGTGCAGGACATCATGGCCGGGCGGTATATCCCATCCAAGAATGACGGCACCGTCCGCAGCTCCCTGGCCGGTCTGGTCAAGTGCGCCAACTGCGGGCAGAATATGCAGCGCATGGTGATGAGGGGGCAGCCGTATCTGCTGTGCATGAAGAAGGGGTGCTGCTCCAGCACCAAGTTTGAGCTGGTGGAGCAGCGGGTCCTCTCCTACCTGGAGGAGACCCTGGTGAAGCTGGAGCTGGAGCAGCAGCGCGGCACAGCCCGGGATACTTCCGTCCTGGACAGCTCCCTGGAAGCAGTGAAGAAGGAGCTGGCAGCGGCCCAGCGGCAGAAGAGCCGCCTGTATGAGCTGCTGGAAATGGAGGAGTACGACCTGCCCACCTTCCGGGAGCGGATGGCAGCCGTGAAGGAGAAGATCGCCGGTCTGGAGCGCCGCCAGCGGGAGACAGAACAGTCCATCCAAGACGCCCAGCTGGCCGATCCGGCCGCCCTGGCCAGGAAGATCCGGGCGGTGCTGGACGCCTACGACGCCGCCGACGCCGCCGGCCGCAACGCCATGCTCAAGGGTGTGATCAGCACCATCACCTACCAGAAAGACAAGAAATCCAAACAGAGCGAGTTCCAGCTCCGCTTCACCCTGAAACCCTACTGACGCCAATCCCTTGCGGCCCAGTGTTTTTTCTCGTATTAAAAGCGCTGTATCTTCCGACAAGGACTGCATCGAAGATCTCCGCTTCTACCCCACCCAGAGCTCCCAGTGCGCCATTGACCGGGCCGTGTCCATCCGCGCCGGCCAGGCCGAGCTGCTCTATGTGTACATCGACGTGGAGCCCATCGGCTTCAACCGGGGCTTCTTCACCGTGGACGTCCGCTACTTCTACCGGGTCACCGCCGACGCCTTCGTGGGCGCCGCCCGGCCTGTCCAGGTGTGCGGCCTGTGCGTGTTCGACAAGCGTGTCATCCTCTTCGGCAGCGAGGGCAGCGCCAAGGTGTTCTCCTCCGAGGCCGCCCTGGGCGCCATGGACGAGCAGAACATCATGAAGACCAACCTGCCCACTGCGGTGGTGGAGGCGGTGGACCCCATCGTGCTGAACATGAAGCTGGTGGATGTGTGCGACTGCCGCCCCTGCTGCGACTGCGAGCTGTCCGAGATCCCGCCCTGCATCTGCTCCTGCTTCGGCAGCGACCTGTGCTTCGGCAACGACGGCAAGCGAGTGTATGTCACCCTGGGCCAGTTCTCCATCATCCGCCTGGAGCGGGACACCCAGCTGCTCATGCCCGCCTACGACTACTGCATGCCCGAGAAGGAGTGCACCTGCGGCGGCTGCGAGGATGACCCCTGCGAGATCTTCCGTCACGTCCAGTTCCCCGTGGATGAGTTCTTCCCGCCCAACGGCGGCGTGGGCGGCTGCGGCTGCGACCGCCCTGACCGGGACTGCGGCCACGGCGACCGGCCCGATCGCTGTCCTCCTTCCGGCGGCAAGGGCTGCCGGAGCTGAGCGCCCTTTCCCCACTCCGGAGCGGGTCCGCTGCCTGCGGACCCGCTCCCTTTTTTGTCCCGGCTCCTCCCGGCTCCCCGCAGGCAAGAAACCGGTTTCATACAAATTCAGCCCCATTCAGTACGCATTAGCTAAAATCCCCTCTGTCCGCTTTTGAAAATTCTTACATTTTATATATGACAATTACCGGAAAATTGTTGTAGAATAATTGCAGCAATTCATAGAAACACGTCTGAACAAATGGACTGGAGGAATTGAAATATGATCGCTGGTGCGAAGCGTCGCGAGGCCGCCGTGAAGGCCGCCGAGGAAAAGACCGCCGCCAAGGCTGTGGAGACCGTGGAGGCCCAGGCCGTCAAGGCTGAGGTCAAGCCCGAGGCTGTGACCGAGACTGTGACCGAGACCGCCCCCAAGGCCGCCGAGAAGAAGACCGCCCGCAAGACCGCCGCCAAGAAGGCCCCTGCCAAGAAGGCCGTCGAGGAGAAGGCCGTGGAGACTCCCGCCGAGAAGACCGTGGAGCCCAAGACCACCCTCGTCCTGGAGTACTGCGGCCGTCAGGTGACCGAGTCCACCATGATCGCCGGCGCCAAGAAGGTGTGGGCCGAGGCCGGCCACACCGAGGCCATTGAGACCATGGAGCTGTACATGAAGCCCGAGGACGGCGCTGTCTACTGCGTCATCAACGGCGAGCCTGTCGGCAAGTTCTGCTATTGATCCATGCCCCCAAAAGAGAGACCGGAACCGCAGCATGCGGTTCCGGTCTCTTTTTACCCTTTTACGCGCCGCCCTGCCGCTTCAGCTCCTGTTTGAGCCTGCTCAGCGTCACGGGCGTCATGTTGAGGAAAGATGCGATGTACTTGTTGCTGATCTTGTCGCTCAGTCCGGGATAGGCCTGCTGGAACCACAGGTAGCGCTCCATGGCCGTGTATTGATAGATGGCAATCTTCAGCTCCCAGTGGGTTTTGGAGGACTCCACGATGAGCTGCCGGTACAGCTCCGACAGCGCGGGGTAGACCCGAAGCATCCGGTTGACCTCAGGCACGGCGATCCGTACGATCTCGCACTCGGTCAGCGCCTGCACGTCGATGGGTGCGGGCTGGTTGATGTCCGACGCGGGCATGGCGGGCGAGCCGCAGCGGAACACCAGGCAGTCTGTGATCTCCTTCCCGTTCACATCTGAAAAAACGCCGCGCATGATTCCCTGGGTGAGAAAACACACGTGTGTGGGTACGTTCCCCTGACGGATCAGGTACTCCCCTTTTTTTAACACTCTTGTCTCCGAAACCCTGAGCGTCTCCTGCACCAATGCCTCGTCGGAGATCCCGAGGGCCTTCTGAAAAAAATCAATCAGCAGCAACCCTCTCTCCCCCTTCCTTTTTGTGGTGCCTCATATTTTACATGCTATTATTTTTTACCGCATTATCCCATGTTAATAATTTCTATCATTTTTGAAAGTTGTCGATATTTTTTCTTTTTTTTGCATTAATGGTCCCCTGGTCAAAAAAATGCACCCCCTTCCGGATCGCTCCGGCAGGAGGTGCATTTTGCATTTTCCCCCGCTCTGTGCAGGGAAAATCACGCTTTTTTATCACATTGCGGCCAGAATGGCCTCCAGTTCTTCCTTGGAGTAGCGGTACACCTTGTCGCAGAACTGGCAGGTGAGTTCCGCCTTGCCCTGCTCGTCGATCAGGTCCTGCAGATCCTTCTTCCCCATGCTGATGAGGGCCCGGGTCACCCGGTCCCGGCTGCAATAGCAGCGGTACTCCACCGGGCTCTCCTCCAGCACTTCCATATCGAAGTCGGACAGCACCTGCATCAGCAGGCCCTTGGCGGTCATGCCGTCCCGGAGAGCGTCGGTCACCGCGCCCACTCGGGCCACCCCCTGCTCGATGGTGCGGATCACACTCTCATCCGCGCCGGGCAGCAGCTGGATGAGATAACCGCCGGCGCAGAGGACGGACTGGTCGGTGTCCAGCAGGACCCCCAGGGCACAGGCCGTGGGGATCTGCTCGCTCTCCAGGAAATAGGCGGCAATGTCGTCGGCGATCTCGCCGGAGAGCAGCTCAATGGTGCCCACATAGGGCTCCTTCATGTTCAGGTCCTTGATGATGGTGAGGGAACCGGCGCCCACGGCGGCGCCCACGTCCAGCTTTCCGGGCCGCTTCCGGGGCAGATCGGCCGCCGGGTTCTGGACATAGCCCCGGACGTTGCCCTCGCTGTCCGACACGGCGGTGATGCTCCCCAGGGGGCCGTCCCCCTTCACCCGCAGGGTGAGGGAGCCCTTCTCCTCCTTGAGCTGGTTGCCCATCATGGACGCCCCCATCAGGGCGCGGCCCAGGGCGGCGGTGGCGGTGGGCAGGGTCTTGTGGATCTGGCGGGCACGCTCCACCAGGGCGCCCGCCGTAATGGCGGAGGCCTTCACCGGGGCGTCCTTGGCCAGCATACGGATAATCTGATCAGACATAAGCGATTTTGTTTCCTTTCATTCGGGTATACGCAGATGTTCAGCCCTTTTTCACGGCGGTGAAGAAGATGCGCTCCTCTCCGGGCACGGGGGCGCGCATCTTCAGGCAGCCGTGGCGGCGGATGCGGGTGAAGCCCGCCTCCCGCAGGTATTCCTCCAGCTCGTCGGGCTGGTAGGCGTACTCCTCGTGGACTTCCTCCCCCCGGCTCCAGCGGCCGTCGGCCTCCAGGCGGAAGATGTCCATGCCGTAGGTGCAGATACGCCGCCGTGGGGAGTACTCCGCCCGCCAGACGCAGTATGCGTCGTCGGTCTCGTCGATAAACATGCCGCCGTCCAGACCCCGGAGCTTGTCCGGCGTGTTGATGTCAAAGAGAAACAGCCCGCCGGGCATGAGGAACAGGTGGACCCGCTGGAAGGCCTTCTTCAGGGTCTGGGGACGGGTGACATAGTTGACGCTGTCCAGGCAGCAGACGCAGGCGTCGATGGTGCCGTACAGGTCCAGCTTCTCCATGCTCTGGCACAGGAAGATGGGAGGCTCCCCCGCCAGGTCCCGGCACTTCTCCGCCGCCACGGACAGCATCTCCGCCGAGCGGTCCACGCCGATCATCTCATAGCCCCGGCCCATGAGCTCCGCCGTCAGGCTGCCCGTGCCGCAGGCCAGATCCAGCACCGTACGGATGGGCAGGGCGCTGCGGGCAAAGTGCTTTTCGATGTAGTCCGCCCAGCGGCTGTACCGCACGTCGGTGGTCAGTTCATCGTAGCACCCGGCCAGGAACTCATAGCTTTCCATCGGCCCTCAGCTTCTCCTTCACCCGGGGGAGCACGGTGGTGTATCCGTCCGCGCCGTAGTTGAGAGAGCGGTTCACCCGGCTGATGGTGGCGCTGGACGCCCCGGTCCGCTCCAGAATATCGTTGTAGATCATGCCGTTGGACAGCAGAATGGCCACCTCAAAGCGCTGCTCCATGGCCCGCAGCTCGGCCACGGTGCACAGGTCGGAGAAAAATTTCTTGCACTCGTCCAGATCCTTGAGGGTGAGAATGGTCTCGTAGAGGATATCGCTGTGTTCCTTCTTGTCACCCTTGGTCATAGGCTGACAGCCTCCTTTTGGTATTTTTGGTAAGTGTGTGCTTTCATGATTTATCACATTATATTTTAAATCACTGAATCATGAAAGTAAACAATATTTGTCCTTTTTATACCTAAAATTTCACCACAGGCTGCCCCGCTCATGAAAGGAGCGCTCTCCCTCCTCGGGCGTGAGGGCGTGGCGCTCCACACTGTCCACCAGGGCGTACCTGGGACCCCGGGACACCGCCCGGACAAATTCCTCCACAGGACCCTCGTCCCCCTGGACCTCCATCTCCACGTCGCCGTCCTCCCGGTTGCGCACCCAGCCGGTCAGATCCAGCCGGGCGGCGGTGGCGCAGGTGAACCACCGGAAGCCCACGCCCTGGACCCGGCCGGACACCCGGATATAGAGCCGAACCATGCCGCGCTCCCCCTTTCCTTTTGCTTTAGCGTAGCACAGAGAAAAACTTCTGTCAAACCCGCCCTTTGGGCATAGGATGGTGCAGAACGGTTTGAAAAAAAGGAGGGGGCGTCCATGGCTGGAAGACGCACAGTGGAGACGGCGACCATAAAGGCGGCGCCGGAGGAACGGGTGCTGACGCTGGAGGAGGAGCCGGTGCTGACCATGTCCCTCCGGTGGCCGGAGCTGGAGGGGGACACGCCGGGGCTGCGGCGCATTGGCCGTTGCTTTGCCCGGCAGACCCAGACCTGGCGGGCCCACTGGGAGGGAACCCTGTACGCCATGGCCTGCGCCGCCCTGACCGAGGCCAGGGCGCAGTCCCGGCCCTTCACCCCCTGGACTGCGGCGCTGGACTTCACCGTCACCTGCAACGGCGGCGGCCTGCTCAGCCTGCATACCGACGCGGCCGAGAAGCACGGAACGGCACGGCCTCTGCTGGCGCGGTCGGGCGAGACCTGGGCCCTGTCCTCGGGCACCCCCATCCCCCTGTCCGCCCTCTTCCCGCCCAGGACCCGCTGGCGGCGGCAGGTGCTGACGGCGGTGGCGGATCAGTGCGCCCAGCGGGCTTCCTCCGGGGAATTCCTGTTCTACGAGGACTGGCCCCGCCGGGTGGAGGCGGATTTTGACCCGGACAACTTCTACCTGACCGAGGACGCTCTGGTGATCTTCTACCCCCTCCACACCCTGTGCCCCGCCGCCGAGGGCATCCCGGAATTTCCCCTCCCCCGTCCGGAATTTCCCCTGTGACGGACAGTCTTTTCCATCCTCTTCCGTCCGAGGCGGACAGCTTCCAGCCCGGAGAGAAAACTTCCCTGGAAATCGCAGTTTTTTACAATTTGTCCCTTGTAATCTGAAAAATTCGGGGATATAATATCGTCCGTCCGTGGGAAAAGGCCAACGCGCGAATCCCCGCGGCAGGAGGAACGATTATGGTCAAAGCAATTGTAGGCGCAAACTGGGGCGACGAGGGCAAGGGCAAGATCACTGATCTGCTGGCCGAGGAGTCCGATGTCGTCATCCGCTTTCAGGGCGGCGCCAACGCAGGCCATACCATTATCTGTGATTATGGAAAGTTCGCACTGCATCAGCTCCCTTCCGGCGTGTTCTACCCCCACACCACCAACATCATCGGCAACGGTGTGGCTCTGGACGTGCCCAAGTTCATCCATGAGCTGAAAACCCTGACCGACGGCGGCGTGCCCGCCCCCCACATCATCGTGGATCAGCGCACCCAGGTGCTGATGCCCTATCATGTGCTCCAGGATACCTATGAGGAGGAGCGTCTGGCCGGCGCGGCCTTCGGCTCCACCAAGTCCGGTATCGCCCCCTTCTACTCCGACAAGTACGCCAAGATCGGCATCCAGGTCTGCGATCTGTTTGACGAGAAGCGGCTGATGGAGCGGCTGGAGCATGTCTGCGTCATCAAGAACGTGCTCTTTGAGCACCTGTACCACAAGCCCGCCCTGGACCCCAAGGAGCTGTTCAACACCCTCATGGGCTACCGGGACATGATCGCCCCCTATGTGGGCGACGCGGTGGCCTTTGTCCACCAGGCCCTGAAGGAGGGCAAGCAGATCCTGCTGGAGGGCCAGCTGGGCTCCATGAAGGACCCGGATCTGGGCATCTACCCCTTCACCACCTCCTCCCACACCCTGGCCGGCTTCGGCTGCGTGGGCGCTGCGGTGCCCCCCACCGCCCTGCGGGACGTGGTGTGCGTCTCCAAGGCCTACTCCTCCGCCGTGGGCGCGGGCGCCTTTGTGTCCGAGCTGTTCGGCGATGAGGCCGACGAGCTGCGCCGCCGGGGCGGCGACGCCGGCGAGTTCGGCGCCACCACCGGCCGCCCCCGCCGTGTGGGCTGGTTCGACGCCGTGGCCACCCGTTACGGCTGCATGGTCCAGGGCGCCACCGAGGTCGCCCTCACCGCCATCGATTGCCTGGGCTATCTGGACGAGATCAAGGTGTGCACCGGCTACGAGATCGACGGCAAGGTCACCACTGACTTCCCCGTCTCCCCCCTGCTGGACAAGGCCAAGCCCGTCTACGAGACCCTGCCCGGCTGGAAGTGCGACATCCGGGGCGTCACCGAGTACGACAAGCTGCCCAAGGAGGCCCGTGATTACGTGGACTTCATTGAGAAGCACATCGGCGTGCCGGTCAAGACCGTGTCCACCGGCCCCAAGCGCCACGAGATCATCCGCCGCTAATTCCAATACCGCTTCAACAGGCGCCCCGGCTCATGCCGGGGCGCCTGTCTGCCCCTTTCATAAGTCTCACTGTACAGGAAGGAATTTTCACCATGGAACTTCTGGATCTTCTCCGGAGTCGGACGGGGTACACCGGCCAGAACCGGAACATCCCCTCTGACCTGAAGGCCAAGGCCCAGCGGCTCTGCTGGACCTACAACCAGTCCGCACCCGACCAGCAGGCGCTGCGGCAGGACATCCTGGAGCAGCTTCTGGGCACCTGCCACCCCCTCACCTTCATCGAGCCCGCCTTTCACTGCGACTACGGCTTCAACATCCACACCCACGGCCTGGCCGTCATCAACTACAACTGCGTCATCCTGGACACCTCCCCCGTCCACATCGGGGCGGGGGCCTTCCTCGCCCCCGGCGTGTGCCTGGCCTGCGCGGGCCATTCCCTGGACCCGGAGCAGCGGTCCCAGGGCATCAGCACCTCCGCCCCCATCACCCTGGAGGACAATGTTTGGATCGGCGCCAACGCGGTGGTCTGCGGCGGCGTCACCATAGGCGCAGGCTCCACCATCGGCGCGGGCAGCGTGGTCACCCGCGACATCCCCGCCGGAGTGGTGGCCGCCGGCGTCCCCTGCCGCCCCATCCGCCCCATCACCGAGGCCGACCGCATCTCCCCGAATCAGCTGGCCTTTTGACGGATTTTTTACGGACCCGATCCAATTATCTATTGTGCCCGGATCTTGATTTGTTGTATAATATGTTGTAATATGGCCGGGCGGCTTCCCGCCGCTCTGTACAGAAATTTGAAATTTAGGAGTGTTTTTTCATGAGCCGGATGGTCGGTACCGTTTCCCGCGGCGTTCGCGCCCCCATTATCCGCAGCGGCGATAACCTGGTGGATATCGTCACCTCTTCCGTGCTGGAGGCCGCCAAGGACGACGGCTTCACCGTGCGCGACCGGGACGTCATTGCCATTACCGAGGCCATTGTGGCCCGGAGCCAGGGCAACTACGCCACCGTGGACGACATCGCCGCCGACGTGCGCGCCAAGCTGGGCGGCGGCACCGTGGGCGTCATCTTCCCCATCCTGTCCCGCAATCGCTTCGCCATCTGCCTGCGGGGCATCGCCAAGGGCTGCAGCAAGATCGTGCTGATGCTCTCCTACCCCTCCGACGAGGTGGGCAACCACCTCATCAGCCTGGACGCCGTGGACGAGAAGGGCGTGGACCCCTACAAGGACGTGCTCACCCTGGAGCGCTACCGTGAGCTCTTCGGCTACGAGAAGCACCCCTTCACCGGCGTGGACTATGTGGCGTACTACCAGAACCTGATCCAGGAGTGCGGCGCCGAGGTGGAGATCATCTTCGCCAACGACCCCCGGGCCATTCTGAACTACACCAAGACCGTCCTGGCCTGCGACATCCACACCCGCAAGCGCACCAAGCGCCTGCTCCAGGCCGCCGGCGCGGAGAAGGTTCTCACCCTGGACGACATCATGACCGCCCCCGTCAACGGCAGCGGCTGCAACGAGACCTACGGCCTGCTGGGCTCCAACAAGGCCACCGAGGACAAGGTGAAGCTGTTCCCCCGCCCCTGCCAGGACCTGGTGGAGGCCATCCAGGCCAAGATGCTCGCCGAGACCGGCAAGCATGTGGAGGTCATGGTCTACGGCGACGGCGCCTTCAAGGACCCGGTGGGCAAGATCTGGGAGCTGGCCGACCCGGTGGTCTCCCCCGCCTACACCGCCGGCCTGGAGGGCACCCCCAACGAGCTGAAGCTGAAGTACCTGGCCGACAACGACTTCGCCTCCCTGTCCGGCGAGGCCCTCCGGGACGCCATCAAGGACCAGATCCGCAAGAAGGACGGCAGCAGCCTGGTGGGCAACATGGTCTCCCAGGGCACCACCCCCCGCCGCCTCACCGACCTGATCGGTTCCCTGTGCGACCTGACCTCCGGCTCCGGCGACAAGGGCACCCCCATCGTCTATATCCAGGGCTACTTCGACAACTACACCACCGACTGATTTTCGGTATCTCCAGCCGCCCGGACCATGGCCGTCCGGGCGGCTTTTCTCTCCTCCATTCCCTTGACACCGGCCCTCTCACCCGGTACTATAAAAACAGAATCTTGACGAACGGAGGCCTTTGCCATGCGTCTGCGCCGGATGCTCCCGCTCTGCCTGTCCCTGCTGCTCCTGCTCTCCGCCTGCGGCTCCAAGACGGCGGACGTCACCCCCACGCCCCCCGACATCCCCACCCTGCCCGCCAGGACCCAGGCCCCAGAGCCCTCCCCCAGCCCCACGGCCACGCCTACCGAGACCCCGGAGCCCGAGTACACCGGCCCCCGGAACCCCCTCACCGGCGAGCCCATGGAGGAGGAGTGGGTGAACAAGCGCCCGGTGGCCATCATGCTCAACAACCTGGAGCAGGCGCTGCCCCAGCAGGGCCAGTCCAATGCGGACATCATCTACGAGTGCCTGGAGGAGGGCGGCATCACCCGCATGATGGCGGTGTACCAGAATCCCCGGGATGCGGGGGTCATCGGCTCGGTCCGCTCCACCCGCACCTACTATCTGGAACTGGCCCTGGGCCACGACGCCATTCTCATCCACGCCGGCGGCAGCGATGTGGCCGGTGTGGAGGACGCCTACGGCAAAATCAGGGCCTGGGGGGTCACCTCTCTGGACGGCGTCCGGGGCCCCTACATGAGCAACACCGAGGGCGGCAACCTGATGTGGCGGGACCCGGGCCGTGTGAAGGCCAACGGGTATGTCCACAGCGTGGTCACCACCGGCGCGAAGATCGATGAGATCTTCTCCGCCGCCTCCTTCCGGCAGGATCACAAGGAGGGCTGGACCTACCAGATGGACTTTGCCGACGACGGCACCCCCGCCGGCGGCACCGACGCCCCCGTCATCACGGTGCCCTTCTCCAACTACAAGACCGGCGTGTTCACCTACGATCAGGACACCGGGCGCTACCTGGTGTCCGAGTACGGGGACGCCTACATCGACGGCAACACCGGCGAGCAGGTGGGCGTCACCAACGTGGTGGTGCTGCGCACCGCCTGCCGCAGCACCGGCGACTCCTACGGCCACGTCTCCGTGGACCTGTCCAGCGGCGGAACCGGGTACTTCGCCTGCGGCGGCAAGGTCATAGACCTGGTGTGGAGCAAGTCCGAGCCCGACGGACAGCTCTATTACACCGACCTGGAGGGCAACCCCATCGTCTTCGGCCGGGGCAAGACCTATGTGAACATCGTGCCCCTGAACGCCCAGGTGACCTTTGAATAAGCGCTGATACATAAAGAGGGGACCGGCCAACTGCCGGTCCCCTTCTTGTATATCCCTATACTTTGTATATCCCTATGCTCTGTACCGCTGCCGGAGGTCCTGGGCGTCCTCAAAGCCGGTGCCGTCCGGGTCCTTCTCCTCTTCTCCGTCCAGCAGCTTCACGCCTGCGGGCAGGAGCAGATAGGCGCTGTATCCGATCTGGACCATCTGTCCGTCCCGGCCGTAGGCCGCGCCGCTGAGAAAGTCCACGATCCGCCGCGCCGCCTCCCGTGAGGCGCTCTCCAGATTGACCGCCACCGCGTAGCCGTCCAGCAGGCAGTCGGCGATCTTGCCCGCGTCCACATACTTGCCGGGGGTAAGCACCATGACCTTGCCCATCCCCGTGTCGTCCGCCGGGGAAAAGCTCTGGCTCCGGCCCGGCCGGCTGTCCTCCGGCGGGTCCTTCTCCGCCGCGCTGTCCGGCGCCTCCCAGCTCTCGCCCAGGATGCGCGCCCGCACCTTGTTCCAGATTCCCATGCTTTTCCCTCCCTGTCGTTTTTCTACATTATAGCGCAAGCCCTCCCGCTTTACAAGTCGGTTTTCCACTTTTCTCGCCCGAGGAGCCGTCATATGCCCCTTCTCGCAAAAAATCTGAAAACAAATTTCAGCTTTCCGCCGTTTTTCACGCCGGGAGGCCCTCTCACGGAAACAGCGCCCGCCGGGACATGGTCCCGGCGGGCGCTGGCGCTTCAGCTTATTTTTTGACTGCTTTTTTCCCTGAGTGGGCCCGGGCGATGTTCACCACCGTGCCCGTCAGGGCAAAGAGGGCGATGGCGTTGGGGATGACCATCAGGTTGTTGAACATATCCGTCAGTTCCCACACCAGATCGTTGGACATAAGGGTACCCAGGAAAATAAAGATCAGGGCGACCACCGCGTATACCGGCGCGGCCTTTTTGCCGAAGAGATAGATCACGTTGATCTTGCCGAACATGTTCCAGCTCAGCACCGTGGAGAAGGCGAAGAAGAACAGGCACACCGCCACGAACGCAGCGCCCCCCTCCCCGCCGAACACAGTTCCGAAGGCGGTCTGGGCCAGATTGGTCTTGCCGATCCCCTCGGGGATGGCGCCGGTGTGAAGGATGCCGTCGCTGGTGTACAGGGTGGAGATGATGACCAGGGCGTTGAGGGTGAGCACCACAAAGGTGTCGATGAACACGCCCACCATGGCCACCACGCCCTGATCGTGGGGGTCCTTCACGTTGGCCTGGGCGTGGGCGTGGGGGGTGGAGCCCATGCCCGCCTCGTTGGAGAACAGGCCCCGTTTGGCGCCCTGGCTGATGGCGGTCTTGATGGCGTAGCCGAAGCCGCCGCCGATGATGGCCTGGGGCTGGAAGGCGTAGCGGAAGATCATGGCGAAGGTCTCGGGGATGTAGCGGTACCGGGCGATGAGCACCACCAGGCCGCCGGCCAGGAAGATGACCGCCATGACGGGCACCAGCTTCTCGGTCACAGCCGCCAGGCGGTCCATGCCGCCCAGGAAGATGAACGCGCAGATGACCACCAGCACGATGCCCACCACCCAGGAGGGGATGTGGAAGGCGGTCTGGAAGGTGGAGCCGATGGAGTTGGACTGGACCATACAGCCCATGAAGCCCAGGGCCAGGATGATGGCCACGGCGAAGAAGCCGGCCAGGAACTTGCCGAAGGCGCCCTTGAAGGCGGTGGTGATGTAGTACACCGGGCCGCCGTGGAAGTGGCCCTGGTCGTCGGTGATCCGGGTCTTGATGGCCAGGGTGGCCTCGGCGTAGATGGTGGCCATGCCGAAGAAGGCGATGATCCACATCCAGAAGATGGCCCCGGGGCCGCCGGTGAGGATGGCGCCCGAGGCGCCCACGATGTTGCCCGTGCCCACCTGGGCGGCCACGGCGGTGGCCAGGGCCTGGAAGGAGCTCATGCCCCGCTCCTGCCGCCCGCCCCGCAGGGACAGGTTGCCGAACACCCGCCGCATGCCCTCGCCGAAGCAGCGGATCTGGATGAAGCGGGTGCGGATGGAGTACCAGAGCCCCACGCCGATGAGCAGAAAGACCAGAATGTAGCTGGACAGGGTGACGTTGATGTTGCAGACGTGGGGATAGAGCCACGCCTCCAGCGCTTGCAGTGCTTCCATCATAGTGTTTTCTCTCCTCTTCAAAAAAACAGACCGTGGGTCTGCCCACGGCCTGAAAAGAAAAAACACTGCCTCCGGCCGGGCCAATGACCCCGCCGTCCCTGTGCATCCTCTGTCCTTTTGCCTGAGAGATTGGCGGCGCTGTCCCGCGCCGCTTTGCCCCTTCGGCACCCAGTTCGTGAGCTTCTCCAGAGTGACATCCACGCGCAGTCTCTGTTCCGGTCCGGAACGCCTGAGAGTGTTACTCCTTCGACAAGCCAACGGCTTTTTCCTGGGCGCTTCAATTGTCCTGTTCGGTTGTGAAGGACATTATACCGTCATTGATGGACATTGTCAAGACCTTCCTCAGCTTCCAGTGTGCCGCCGGTGCTCCAAACGGCCCTCTGTCTCCAAAACACGCCGTTTCCTGGCTTGGTCACTGCATTTCTCCTCCATCAGTGCACAAAACCGATTTTTCGGCGGGCAGGCCAGGGGAAGTCCCGCCACTGTCCGCCCCGGCCTTCTTTTCCGGCCAGCAGCGCTGCGGCGGCGTCCGCTATGTACCCCAGATAGCTGGCTGCCGACGGGTCTCCGCACAGCAGCTTCCACATCAGGCCGCCGAACAGGTAGGACTGGGCAAACTCCCGCCAGCTGTTCAGCTCTTCTGCCGCCTGCTGGGACAGGTCCCACAGGATGCCCTCCGCTTCCTCCCGGGTGAGCCAGCCCAGATAGCTGCCCCAGCGGGTCAGCATGGCGGCCCGCCCCACGTCCCAGCCCGCCATAAAGCCTGGGGCGTAATGGTCCCGGTACCGCTGGGCAAAGCGCCAGGCCCGGGCCGTGTTCTCCCGGTCCTCCTGGTCGTCGTCCTCGTCCCAGAGCTCCTCCGGCGAGGCCGCCTGGGCATAGATCCGGTACCGCAGGGTGTAGCCCTCCCGGGACAGATATCGAATCATGTCCAGTAGGTCCGCCCGGCCGTCAATGCCCCAGGATCGTCGCACAATGGACACCACCTGCTGCTCCATGACCGGGATATGCTCCTCCACATCCATACCGTCCAGCCGGTGGTCGTTGAGGGTAGAGACAATGCCGGAGAGAAGGACGCCGAACTGCTCCCACCGGGCGGTGTCCTTCCCGTAGGGCTCCGGCTCAGGCTCGGGCATGGCCTCCAGCCGGGCCACGGTGTCCTCCAGCAGCGTGTAGAGCGCCTGCTCCTCCTCCGGGCCCAGCGTACGTTCCTCCTCGTCGCCGTCCTCCTCCATGGACAGGGTCTCCAGCGCCGCCGCAATGACCCCCATGTCCTCGCCGAACAGCTGGCTCATCACCGCATCCGCCCCCATGGAGGCCGCCTGGGCCATCTGCTCCTGCATCATCTGTACCATCTGGGCCTGGTTGGCCGCCGTTTGGGCCATATCCTCCTCGCTGAAGGTCTGGCCCAGGATCTCCACCTGCTGCCGGGCGTTGGCCTCCACCCGGCCCTCCTCTGAGGAGAGCTTTTCCTCCGGCTCCTCCCCAATCCTGCCGGCCAGCGCTTCGCTCTTCTCCACGGCCTCCCGCAAGTTGGCCGAGGCCCTTTCACTGGCCGCCCGGGCCCGTCTCTGGATCTCATCAAAGTCAATCATCGTCCCGCTCCTCCTGTTCCGGCTCCAAGGGGTGCCATGCCGGCTAGTCCTTGCGCCTGCTGAACAGGCCCTTGAGCCGGTCCAGCAGGGACTCCACCGTATGGAACCACAGGTTGCCCACAATCACCACGGCCACAAGGACCAGCAGTATGGCACCCAGCTCGTAAAACCACATGTGCCCCTCACTTCTTGGCAAAGCGCTCGGTGAAGAACGCCGTGAAGTCGGCCAGCTCCTGCTCCTGGGACACATACACATAGAGCTTCTCGTCCTCCAGCCAGTCGTAGGCGTTGATGGCGATATAGCCCTTTCGGTCGGGGTAGATGACAAAGGCGTCGGTGGGGTACTTGTTCCGGTAGGCCTTCAGGATCTCGGAACGGCGGTACCAGACGGGGTCCCCGCAGCCGGACAGGTCGGGGACTGTGGGCACCACCACAATGGTCTCCTCCGCCTGGTTCCAGCCCACGATCAAATTGCCGATCTTGGTCTTGCTGCCGTGGATAAAGCCGTAGTTGAACCGGCTCACGTCCTCGGTATAGCCGTAGATCAGCCTGTACCGGTCCCCGTCCTCCACCACCTGGTTGAACAGCCGCCGCATCTTCTGGGCGTTGGCCCTGCTTTTCTCCATGTCGATCTCCGGTCCCTTGAAAAGTTTGCTGAAAAATCCCATGGTCGTCTCCTCCTGGCGTCATTTATCTGAGGGGGACGGGCTTCCGTCCCTGCGCTCCGTCGGGAAAATAAAAACAAATACAGTATTTTATCTTTATTCTCTGTGAAAAGAGATCCGCCTGAACAGGGGCGAACCTGATATATTCAGGCGAATCTGTGGGGTTTATTCTCTCACTGTCTCCAGATAGTCCACAATGGCGTCGATCTGAAAGGCCACGGTCCTGTCGGCGGCCTCGGGCACAAACAGGGGCAGGGTGCTGGGGATGGCCCGGCGGAGGATCATGATGCTCAGGCTCAGGTTGGTGAACAGGGCCACCCGCTCCCCGTTCGCCCGGACGCCGAAGCACTCCAGGATGTCTCCGAAGAGCCGCGCCTGCTTCTCCCGAAAAGTCTGGTAGCTCTCCGGCGAGAGGCGGCGGAAAATGAGCTGCTGTTCCTCCACGGTGAGGACGGCGATGCCGTTTTTCTCGCCGTAGCAGCATGCGTGGAGAAACTGCCGCACTCCATCCCGCCAGCTGAGGGACGGGTCGGCCATCAGCTGTCTGGCGTAGGCCAGAATTTTGGGCTGCTGGAGGTAGAGGGTCTCCACCACAAAGTCCTCCTTTGTGGGGAAAAAGGAGTAGAAAAAGGTCCGCGAGATGCCCACTGCCCTGTAGATCTGTTCCACAGTGGTGTGCTGGATGCCCTGCCGGGCCATCAGCTCCAGCCCCGTGGCAAGCAGCGCCGCCCGGACCCGCGCCCGCTCCTCCTCCGTATAAGCCACCTTCGGCATGGTGTCCCTCCCAGAATAAAAACAAATCTCTGATTTTGTATTTATTATACCACGCCGCCCCGGCCATGGCAAGCCCCAGCCGGAGCGGCCGCCTCAAATCACACCACGACCTCCACCCGGCTGCCGCCGGTCCGGTCCTTGGTAACCACGATCTGCTTGTCGATCTTCTCCTTCAGCTCGGCCACGTGGGAGATGATGCCCACCAGGCGGTTCCCCTCGGTCAGGCCGGTGAGGGCCCGGATGGCCTGCTGGAGGGACTCCTCGTCCAGGGATCCGAAGCCCTCGTCCACAAACATGGTGTCCAGCCGGATGCCCCCGGCGGCGGACTGGATCTCGTCGGACAGGCCCAGGGCCAGGGAGAGGGATGCCTTGAAGGACTCGCCGCCGGACAGGGACTTGACGCTGCGCTCCGAGCCGTTGTAGTGGTCCACCACGTCCAGCTCCAGGCCGCTCTGGCTGCGGTTGTCCTCCGCCTCCCGGCGGCGCTTGAGCTCGTACTGTCCGCCCGACATGACCAGGAAGCGGACGTTGGCCCGGCGGAGAATGCGGTCGAAGAAGGTCATCTGGATATAGGTCTCCAGGGCCACCTTTCCCTTGCCCTGCAGGGCGCCGTTGGCCGTGTCGGACAGGGCCCGCACCCAGGTGTACCGCGCCTCCAGGGCCTTCAGATCCGCCGCCTTCCCCCGGATGTTCCCCAGGGCGGTCTGGTTGGTGGTCAGGCGGGTGTGGATGGTCCGCCGCTCCGCGGCCCGGGTATTCCGGGCCTCGTTCAGCGCCTGGCTCCGGGCCTGCTGGGCCGGGACGTCGATGGTCTCCCCGCCCTCCAGCAGCTCCGTCAGCCCCCGGATGGCGGTGTCCAGCCCGGCCAGCTCCTTCTCCCGGGCGCCGCAGGCCGTCTGGGCCGCCTCCAGGGCCTTGTCCAGCCCCGCGATCTCCTCCTTCAGGGCGCTCTGCCGTCCCCGGGCGGCGGCGTCGTCCGCCCAGCGGAGGCCGCCGCGCAGCTCGGCCAGCTGTCCCGCCAGCTCCCGCTTCCGGCTCTCCGCCCCGGCCAGCGCCTCCCGGCAGTCGGCGTGCGCCTGCTCCAGCTTCTTCTCCTCCTGCTCCGCCGAGGGGATCTTCTCGTCCAGCTCCTTCTTCCGGGCCGCACGGGCTGCGGCCTCCTTCTGCCGCCGCCCCAGCTCATCCAGCGCGGCCCGAGCGGCCTCCAGCTCCGCCGGAATGCGCAGGGGCGCCGCCTCCAGGGTGCAGCCCTCCAGCTGCTCGGCCAGCTGCCGCCGGAGCTTGCCCTCCAGCTGTTCCCGCTGGCCCTGAAGGCCGCTCTGGGCCACCTCCGCCCCGGTCATGTCCGCCCGCAGCTGCTCCTGCCGGGCGTTCAGCGCCGCCAGTTCCTCCTCCTGGCTCCTGATGCTCCGTCCCAGCTCCTCCCGGTGGGTCTGCCGGGCCTCCAGGTCCTGCTGCTCCCGGTGGATCCGGGCCAGAACAGCGGCGGTCTCCGCCTTGCAGGCCGACAGCTGCGCAGCGGCATCCGCTATGCTGGGCTCCGCCACATAGGGGGCCATCTGGAGGAGCAGCTGCTCCTCCCTGGCCTCCAGGGCGGTCTTCTCCCCGCCCGCCGCCAGGCTCTTCTCGCCGGCCGCCCGGCGGGCGGCCTCGGCAGCCGCCTTGGCCTGGTTCAGTTCCGCCTCGGTGGGGGCCTCCGCGGACGCCCGGGCCGGCGCGGGGTGGTGGAGGGCGCCGCACACCGGGCAGGGCTTCCCTTCCTCCAGGGACTGAGCCAGAATGCCCGCCTGCTCGTCCAGAAAGGCCCGGTTCTTCCGGGTGTAAACCGCCTCCGCCTCCTCGGCTCGTTCCTGCGCAGTCCGGTAGGCCGCCTGGGCCCGCTCCAGAGACGCTCTGGACGCCCGGCAGCGCTCCAGCAGGCCCTCCAGATCGTCCAGGGCTTTGGCCCGCTCCTGGGCCTTGCTCCGGCTGTGGGACAGCTTCTCCCCCTCCGCCTCCAGGCCCTCCGTAGCCGACCAGGTCTCCCGGCTGGCCTGAAGGGCGCTGCTCTGCCGGGAGACCTCCCCGGCCAGCTGCTCCCACTGGCGGGACAGGGCCTCCCGCCGGGTCTGGCTCTCCTGGAGCTGGGCACCGTAATTCTTCCACTCCGCCATGTCCCGGGCCAGGGCATCCAGGGCGGCGCGGCGGCTCTGGGCCATGGACTGCTCCCCGCTCAGCCGCGCCTGCTCCGCCTCCGCCTGGGACAGCCCCTCGGCCTCCTTCTTCCACTCGGAGAGCCGGTCCGCCTGCCCCTGCCGGGCCCGGACCAGCTGCTCCTGCCGCTCCTTCAGGCCGGAAATACGCTCCTCCAGGGCGTCCAGCGCCGCCTGCTTGCCGGTGAGCTCCTGGTAGCGGGGCAGCTCCGCCTCCAGAGCCGCCAGCTCCTTTGCCAGCGCCTCCCGCTGCGGCTGCCTCCCCTGCTCCGCCGCCAGGGCCCCGCGGGCCTCCTCCAGTCTGGGCAGCATCGCCTGCCGCTGGGCCCTGGTCTGCTCCAGGCTGCGCCGGGTCTTGTCCAGTTCCTCCGCCCTGCCCAGCAGCGCCGCCGTCTCCTTCAGCGCCCGGTCCAGCTCCTCCATGGCCTCCTGGCACCGGTCGTCCGCCTCTCTGTCCCGGCCGATCAGGGTCTCGATCAGCTCCTCCGTCTCCTGGAAGGGCAGCTCCCCCGCCTTCGCCTTCTCCAGCCTGGGCGCCAGCGGGTCGTCCTCACGGCAGAGCACGCCGCCGATATACTGCTGCACGCTGGCCCGGGCGGTCTCGCAGGCCTTTTGCAGCTTTCCCGCCTCCCCTTTCACCCGCTCCTGGAAGACCATGTAGTACCGGGTCTTGAAAATTTCCCGGAAAATCTCCTGGCGGGTTCTGGTGTCCGCCTCCAGCAGCTTGCGGAAGTCCCCCTGGGCGATCATGGCGATCTGGCTGAACTGGTTCCGGTCCAGGCCGATGATGGCGGCGATGCGGCTGTTGACCTCCCTGGCCTTGGTCACCAGGCTGCCGTCGGGCAAGCGGAGCTCTGCCTCCGCCTTCTGGACCGTCGTGCCGCCGCCCCGCCTGGCGGGGCGCTGGTACTCCGGGTTCCGGCGGACCGTGTAGGTGCTGCCGCTGTAGGAGAACACCAGCTCCACCTCCGTGGGGGTGTCGGGCCGGGCGTACTTGGAACGGAACATGGACGGGTCCCGGCTCTCGCCGCTGGGCTCGCCGTAGAGGGCGTAGGTGATGGCGTCAAAGATGGTGGTCTTGCCCGCGCCGGTGTCGCCGGTGATGAGGTACAGCCCCTGGGTGCCCAGCTTCTCCAGGTCGACCACCGTCGTGCCCGCATAGGGCCCGAAGGCAGACAGGGTCAGTTTCAGCGGTCTCATGCCTCTCCCTCCCAAATATGCTCCATCAGGTCCCGGGCAAAGGCCCGCTGGGCCTCCTCCATGGGCCGCCCATTCTGCTTCTCGTAGAATTCCTCCAGCAGCTCCAGCGGGGATTTGTTCTCCCTGTCCTCCGGGCCGTCGACCACGGTTCCCGCCCGGGTGCGGGCGTTGTCGTAGTCCAGCTTCATCAGATAGGGATAGATGACCCGCAGCTTGCTCACCGCGTCGGGGATGTCTTCCTCGTCGGTGAGGGTGATGTGGACATAGTCCCCCGGATAGCCTGTCCCCTCGTAAAAGCCCCGGAAGGTCAGCGTCTCATAGGTGCCCTTCAGCTCCGCCATGTCCCGCATGGGGGTGAGGGGCACGGTGCGGACTGCCACGTCCCCCTTGGCCCCCAGCTCCACCACGGTGACCGACTTCTGCTGTCCGGCCTCGGAGAAGGAGTATTTCAGCGGGGTGCCGCAGTAGCGCACCGTGTCCCGGCCCACCCGCTGGGGGCCGTGGATGTGCCCCAGGGCCACATAGTCGAAGGAATCAAAGACGGATACGTCCACGTTGTCCGACCCGCCCACAGACACCTCCTCCGAGTCGCACCGGGCCGCGCCGGTGACGAACTGGTGGGTCACCAGCACGTTGCGCCCGGCGGTGTCCACCTCCATGGCCTCAATGGCCGCGGCCAGGGCGTCGGTGTAGGTGGCGATCTCCCGCTGGGGGAACCACCGCCGGACATGGGCGGGCTTGAGAAAGGGCAGCAGGTACAGGTTCACCGGGCCGTACCCGTCGGTGAGGGTGATGGGCTCCACCCTGCCGCCGTACACGGGGGCCAGGTGGACGCCGCTGCCCTCCATGAGCCGCCCGCCGAAGGCCATGCGCTCGGGGGAGTCGTGGTTGCCGCTGATGACAAAGACCTGGAGGTTCCGCCCGGACAGGCGCACCAGAAAATCGTCCAGCAGGGACACCGCCTCGGCGGAGGGCACGGATTTGTCGTAGACATCCCCGGCGATGAGCACCCCGTCGGGCGCCTCCCGGTCGATGATCCCGAGGATCTCCGCCAGGATGTACTGCTGGTCCTCCAGCATGGAGAACTCGTTGACCCGCTTGCCCAGGTGCAGGTCGGAGAGATGAATGAGCTTCATGGCAGGGCTCCTTCCCATTGGAACTTGGTTTGAAGTGATAAAAGCGGCCGGAATCCGCTGTTTTATGAATCGCCTGGTACAGACAGTATTATACCGGAGCGGTCCCCCGGACGCAACCGGGGCCAAAAAAGCACAGGCCGGACGGAGCGGCGCCCCGTCCGGCCTGTGCCGGTCTCGGTCAGTTGTTTCCCGTGGGGATGAAGGGCCGGATGGCCATGGCCACGCTGCTGATGGGCATGGTCTGGAGCCACACCTTCCCCGGGCCGGTGAGCAGGGTGTTGAAGATGCCCTCGCCGCCGAAGAACATGTTCTTCAGCCCGGGCACCTGCTGGATGTCCATGGACACCGTGGGCTCAAAGCCCGCCACGTTCCCCGTGTCCACCACCAGCTGCTGGCCCGGCATCAGGTCGTACTCGATCAGGTCGCCGTCGATCTCCGCGAAGGCCATGCCCCGGCCGGACAGCCGCTGCATGATAAAGCCCTCGCCGCCGAAAAAGCCCGCGCCCAGCTTGCGGTTGAAATGGATGGACAGCTCCACCCCCGCCTCCGCCGCCAGAAAGGACTTCTTCTGCAAAATCATCTCCCGGCCCGGCCCGATCTCCATAGGCATGATCTTCCCGGGAAAGCTGGAGCCGAAGGTGATCATGCCGTCGCCCCGGGCGGTGTAGATGTTCTGGAAGATGTTTTCGCCGGAGAACGCCCGGGAGAACATCTTGCCCAGGCCGCCGCCGCTGGTCTCCATCTGCATGTTGGGCGACATCCAGACCATGGAGCCGCTCTCGGTGATCATCTTTTCGCCGTTTTCCAAGTGGCACATCACAACGGGGAAGGAACCGCCTGCAATCTCATACCTCATAGCCATCCTCCTCAGCGTTTCTGGATACCTCCATCATAGATGCAGCCGCCCAGGCCGTCAAGCAGTAATTTCGAATCGCGGAAAAACTCTCCCGCCTTCCAAAAGCCGGGAGATCTCCCCCGGACGTGACAACCCGGCCGGGGTATGGTATGATATTGTCCGCTCGATCAACCCTTCTGACGAAAGGAAACGCTTATGAGAGAGAAAAATAGAATCAAGATCCTGTTGGTGGTGGTGCCGCTGCTGGTGGCCTTCCTCTCCGTGTTCGTGGTGTCTGGGATCGCCTCCTCCACCGAATTCCACGCCGACTCCATCGCCTCCCTGGACGCCAAACAGACCACGGTCCTGGAGCTGACCGCCGCCTCCACCGCCGCCTCCGCCGCCCTCACCCTGCTCCCCGGCGACACCGCCACACCCATCGCCGAGAAGCTGGCCGACCTGAGCTCCGGCTTCCTGGTGGTGCTGTGCGCCATCTACCTGGAGAAGTACCTGCTGACCCTCACCGGGTTCGTCTCCTTCACCTTCCTCATTCCCATCTCCTGCCTGCTGTACGCCGTCAACGTGTTCCTGGACCGGGACGGCCTGCGGACCCTGGCCAAAAAGCTGCTCATCTTCGGCCTGGCCATCGTGCTGGTCATCCCGGTCAGCGTGAAGATCTCCACTCTGATCGAGAACACCTACCAGGCCTCCATCGAGGCCACTATCGACAGCGCCAAGCAGACCACCGAGGACGTGCAGGAGAGCACGGAGGGCACGGAAGAACAGGACGACGTGGGCTTCCTGGAGGGGCTTATCTCCAAGATCACCCAGGGCATCTCCAACGTGGCCTCCGGCATCTCGGAGAAGGTGGGCGACATGATCAACAGCTTCATCGAGGCCCTGGCCGTCATGCTGGTCACCTCCTGCGTCATCCCCATCCTGGTCATGCTGTTCTTTGTGTGGCTGGTCAAGGTCACCTTCTCCATCTCCCTGCCCGTCAGCTACACCGGCGCGGTCAAGGGCGTCAGGGGCGCCTTCCCCCACGGGGAGAAGGGCAAGGACACGGAGCAGTCCTGAGGCATACATATTTCCCCGCCGGACGCATATCCTATCCCCGGGTGATTGCGTATGATCAAGCACACATGGAAGGTCTACGGGGCGTGGATCCTGCTCTCCGAGGCGGTGGGCGGGCTGTCGGGCTGGCTGACCCAGGACGGAGCCAAGGCCTACAGCCAGTCCATCGTCAAGCCGCCCCTGTCCCCGCCCCCGCTGGTGTTCCCCATCGTGTGGGCCATCCTCTTTGTCCTCATGGGCATCGGCGCGGCCCGGGTGTTCCTGGCCCCCGCATCCGCCGCCCGCACACGGGGCCTGCGGCTCTTCTTCGTCCAGCTGGGCTTCAATTTTCTGTGGAGCATCCTGTTCTTCTGCCTCCAGGCCTTCGGCTTTTCCCTGCTCTGGCTGCTGGTCCTGTGGGGGCTCATCCTCTGGATGCTCTTCACCTTCCTTCAGGTGGACAGGGCCGCCGGATTGCTCCAGGTCCCCTATCTGCTGTGGGTGACCTTTGCCGCTTACCTGAATCTGGGCGTGTGGGTCCTCAACTGAGCGCCGGACCGGCAGGATATCCTGCCGGTCCGGTTCTCTTTTTACGCGCTCTGTCCCTCCTTTTATTTTAAATACGAAATTTAAGAATAATTTCAGCCGCGGGGGCCAGCGCCCGGGCCCGGATCGTCAAGGGCGCGGCGGGCGGCGCCTGCATCGGGCTGATATGCGGCTTCTTCGGCGCGGGCGGCGGCATGATGATGCTGATGGTCCTCACCGTCCTGCTGGGCTATGAGCTGAAAACCGCCGTGGGCACCAGCGTGTTCGTCATGACCTTCTCCGCCCTGACCGGCGCGGTGAGCCACTTCGCCCTGGGCAGCCCGCCCCGGCCGGACCTGCTGGTGCTGTGCGTGGTGTTCACCCTGGCGTGGGCCCAGATCGCCGCCAAAATTGCCGCCCGGGCCGACGCCAGGCTCCTCAACCGCCTGACCGGGGTGATCCTCACCCTGCTGGGCTTGGTTCTGGTGGTTATCACCTTCCTGTAAGGCCCCCTGATATGCACAAAGGAAAGCGGGTGAATGCAAATGACAACAAAGCGTATAAAAAAGGCGCTGCTGATTCTGGTCATCGCCGCGGCGGTGCTGGCGGTGGGGGTGCCCATGGTGGTGACGGCGGTCTCCAAGGCCTTCACCGCCCAGGAGCACGTGGTGCGCACCGACTGGGAGATCGACGCGGGAGCTGTCATCGACCAGAGCGAGGAGTTCCGGGTGGACATCGCCCAGGCCAAGCTGGGGGACGGCCTGCGGGCCGTTCAGCTGGTCCCCCAGGACATGGACGAGGAGGGCTTCACCTACTACGACCTGGATGTGCAGCGGCGGCTGGACGGCGCCCTCCAGAGCCTGAAGGAGCTCTCCGGCATCTCCTGGACCGCCACCATGCCCCTGGCGGTGCTCAACCCCTTCGGCACGGGCAGCAACGGCCTGTACCTGTACTTTGAGACCGACATGGCCACCAAGGTCACCTACACGGTCCATGTGGAGGGCGGCGATATCGCCGACTTCACCGCCGCGGCCGCCGACAGCTCCGGGCAGGAGTTTACGAAAACCCACGAGTTCCAGCTCATCGGCCTGGTGCCCGGCGAGACCAACCAGGTCACCCTGACCATGACCGGCCAGTGGGGCAACGCCCGGCAGATCGTGACCTTCACCGTGGACATGCCTTCCACCTCCTCCGGCTACTCCACCCGCCTGGAGGTGACCGAAGGAGCGTCGGACCAGGCCCAGGCCGACGGTCTCTTCGCCATGATGCGGGTCAACGGCTATCTGGGGTATGGCTTTTTCTTCGACAACGACGGGGTGCTGCGGTACGAGATGGTGCTGGAGGGGTACGGCCTGGACCGGCTGCTCTTCGACGGGGACGAGATCATCACCTGCGTGTCCTCCTCCAAGCTGGCCCGCATCGACGGGCTGGGCCGGGTGACCCAGGTGTACCGGCTGGACGGATACGACCTGCACCACGACATCGGCCTGGGGGCCGACGGAGAGGTGCTGGCCCTGGCGGAGGTGACCGGCGGCGAGACGGTGGAGGACAGGCTGCTCTCCATCGACCCGGACACCGGCGCGGTCACCGAGCTGGTGGACTTCAGCCAGCTGATGGCGCCCTACTTTGAGACCACCCGGCCTGTGGGCGCCGGGGACGACTTCTTCTGGCAGGCGGGCGAGTGGGACTGGCTCCACCTCAACAGCGTGCAGTACATGGCGGAGGACGACAGCGTGATTATCTCCTCCCGGGAGACCTCTTCCATCATCAAGGTGACGGGGCTCCACAGCACCCCCGCCGTGGACTGGCTGGCGGGGGATGAGCGCTTCTGGGCGGACACCGCCTATGCCGGTCTCTGTCTCACCCAGGAGGGGGACTTTGTCCCCCAGTACGGCCAGCACTGCGTGGAGTACTACGCCGACGGCGAGGAGGCGGGGGTGTACTACCTGGCGCTGTACAACAACAACTACTGGTCCCTGAACAGCCGGGACGGCCTCACCCTGGAGGTGGCGGACAGCGTGGGCACCGAGCTCTACGGCGACGGGGACGACGCCAGCCAGGTCTACGTCTACCGCATCGACGAGAACGCCCGCACCTATTCCCTGGTCTCCAGCTTTGACGTGCCCTACTCCAGCATCGTGTCCAACGCCTCCCCCTGCGGGGACAACTGGGTGGTCAACAGCGGCGTGGCCATGGTGTTCGGCGAGTACGACAGCGCCGGACAGCTCATCCGGCAGTACGCCTACGACTGCACCATGCAGAACTACCGCACCTTCAAGTACGACATGGCCATCTGGTTCCAGTAATTGCCCGCCGTTTTTCACATACTCCTCCCGCTCGGACGCGGCCGGCTGCCCAGTGCAGCCGGCCGCGTCCTTATTTTTTTCTCACCGTCCGTTTCTTTAGCGCCAATTTAGGGCAGCGCACTATATTGAATCAGGTATGGGCGGCTCAGGCCGCCCGGAAACCGCCATCAACGGCGAGGAGGTTCCGCAATGATAAAAGTTGAGCATCTGACCAAGTACTACGGCGACTTTCTGGCGGTGGACGACCTCTCATTCGAGATCGACGAGGGGCATGTCTACGGCTTCCTGGGCCCCAACGGCGCGGGCAAGACCACCACCATGAACATGATGACCGGCTGTCTCTCCGCCACCTCGGGCAAGGTGGAGGTGGGCGGCTACGACATCTTCGAGGACGCCAACAAGGCAAAGAAACTGATCGGCTATCTCCCCGAGCAGCCGCCCCTCTACATGAACGAGACGCCGGAGGAGTACCTGCGGTTCGTGGGCGAGGCCAAGGGCCTGCGGGGCAAGGAGCTGGAGGAGCAGATCGACCGGGTCATCGCCCAGGTGAAGATCCAGGACGTACGCAGCCGCCGCATCTCCGCCCTGTCCAAGGGCTACAAGCAGCGGGTGGGCATCGCCCAGGCCCTGCTGGGCAGCCCCAGGGTCATCATTCTGGACGAGCCCACCGTGGGCCTGGACCCCATCCAGATCATCGAGATCCGGGATCTCATCAAGCAGCTGGGCCAGGAGCACACCGTCATCCTCAGCTCCCACATCCTCTCGGAGGTCCAGGCCATCTGCGAAAAGATCCTCATCATCGCCCACGGCAAGCTGGTGGCCTTTGACGAGCCGGACAACCTGGAGAGGAGCCTGCTGTCCTCCAATGAGATCGTCTTCACCACCGACGCGGAGGCGGAGCAGGTGACGGACATTCTCTCCGGCGTGGAGCACATCTCCGGCGTACAGCTGGACGAAAAGGAGAACGGGCTGGTGTCCGCCCGGGTGAAGACCGACAGCAGCGACATCTACGAGGTGTCCCGTCAGCTGTTCTTCGCCTTCGCGGACCGGAGGCAGGCCCTGCTGGAGCTGTCTCTGAAGAAGGCCAGCCTGGAGGACATCTTCATCGAGCTGACCGAGGGGGGCGACCCCGGCCAGCCGGGCGCGGGGGCGCCGGACAATCCGGCGCCGGAGGGGCCCCGGGCGGAGCAGCCGCCGGAAGGGCCGCCGCAAGATGGGGACGCCCAGTCCGCCGGTACAGAAAGTGAGGCAGATCAGCTATGACAGCGGTACTGAAACATGAATTGAGGAACTATTTCCACTCCTTCACCGCCTACGTGTTCGGGGCCTTCCTGCTGGCCATCGCGGGCATCGGCTCCATGCTGTACAATCTCCAGGCCGCGGTGAGCAATTTCGAGTACGTGCTCAGCTTCGGCAGCATCGTGTTCGTGGTCATCGTGCCCATCCTGACCATGCGGGTCATCGCCGAGGAGCGCAAGCAGAAGACCGACCAGCTGCTCTACTCCCTGCCCATCACCACCACCCAGGTCATCGCGGGCAAGTACCTGGCCCTGCTGGTGGTCTACCTCATCCCCCTGGCCATCATCTCCATCTACCCCCTGATCTTCGCCCAGTTCGGCGAGGTCTACCTGCCCACCTCCTACGGCTCCCTGTTCGCCATCTTCATGATGGGCGCCGCCCTCATGGCCCTGGGGGTGTTCATCTCCTGCCTGACCGACAACCAGGGCCTGGCCGCCGGCATCGGCATCGCGGTCATCCTGTTCAATTACTACAGCGTCAGCCTGTCCGAGTACGTGTCCTCCACCGCCTTCGGCTCGGTGGTGGCCCTGGCCGTCCTCATCCTGGCCCTGGGCGCCCTCATCCGGTACCTGACCAAAAACGAGCTGCTGGCCTACGGCGTGAGTCTGGTGCTGGCGGTGGCGGTGTGCGTGACCTGCTTTGTGGACGCCTCCCTGTTCGAGGGCCTGCTGCCCGCCATCATGAAGCAGCTCTCCCTCTTCGAGCGGTTCAGCGCCTTTGTCAACGGCGTGTTCGACATGACCGCCATTGTGTACTACCTGTCTGTGATCGGATTTTTCCTCTTCCTTTCGGTCCAGTCCCTTGAGAAACGGAGGTACAACTGATGAAGCGCTGGAAGCTCCATGGGGACGGGGAGCAGGCGGCGAGAAACCGCATCGCCTTTCAGGGCGGCTCCTACTCCCTGATTATCACGGCGGTGGTGCTGGCCATTCTCATCGCGGTGAATGTGCTGGTGTCCGCCCTGCCCACCACCCTGACCAAATACGATATCAGCTCCGCCAAGCTCTACTCCATCACCAGCAACACCAAGGTGGTGGTCAACGCCCTGGAACAGGACGTGACCATCTACTGGATCGTCCAGTCCGGCGAGGAGGACGACATCATCGAGAATCTGCTCAACAAGTACGAGAGCCTGTCCGACCACATCTCGGTGGTCAAGAAGAACCCGGACGTGTACCCCACCTTTGCCGAGCAGTACACCGACGAGACGGTGCAGAACAACAGCCTGGTGGTGGAGTGCGGGGACCGCAGCCGCTTCATCAGCTATGACGACATCTATATCCAGGAGGCGGACATGTACTCCTACTCCTACAACACCTCCTTTGACGGCGAGGGCGCCATCACCTCCGCCATCGACTACGTGGTCACCGAGGACCTGCCCCAGCTCTACGTGCTGGAGGGCCACGGTGAGCAGGAGCTGCCCGCCACCTTCAGCGACCAGATTGAGAAGGAGAACATCGAGGTGAACACCCTCTCCCTGCTGACGGTGGACGAGATCCCCGAGGAGGCCGACTGCATCATGATCTACGCCCCCTCCTCCGACATCTCCACCGAGGAGAAGGATATGCTGGCCCAGTACACCCAGAACGGCGGCAAGCTGCTGGTGGTGGCCGGGCCGGTGGAGGACGGCAGCCTGGACAACCTGTACAGCCTGCTGACCGACTACGGCGTGGAGCCCCGGGAGGGCATCGTGGTGGAGTCCGACCGGGAGCACTACACCCTCCAGCCCTACGTGCTGCTGCCCGACATGGCCAGCAGCGACATCACCGACTCCCTCATCGACGAGCACTACTACCCCATCATGCCCATCTCCCTGGGCCTGGATATGAGCGGCGCCGACAGCGCCGTCACCGCCCTGATGACCACCTCCGACGCCTCCTTCAGCAAAATTGCGGGCTACGACCTGGAGACCTACGAGAAGGAGGACGGGGACATTGACGGCCCCTTCGCCGTGGCGGTGTCCGTGGACTGCGGCAGCGAGGGGCAGATGGTGTGGTTCACCTCCTCCGCCTTCCTGGAGGACATGTACAACGCCTTCTCCTCCGGCGCCAACTCCGACCTGGCCATGAACGCCCTGTCCTCCCTCATCGGCGAGCGGGAGGCCATGGCCATCCGCAGCAAGTCCCTCAACTACAACTACCTGAATATCAGCAGCTCCACCGCCTCCCTGCTGAAGGTGCTGATGATCGGCGTGTTCCCCCTGGCCTATCTGGGCATCGGCATTGGCGTGATTGTGAGAAGAAGGAGGCTTCAGAATGAAGCGGGCTAAACGGATCTATATCCTGCTGGGGGTGCTGGCGGTGGTGTGCGTCGCCGCCTTTGCCGTCATGCACTACCAGGAGCAGCAGGAGCTCATTCAGAACACCGACGAGATTATCCTGGAGGTGGACTCCAGCACGGTCCAGTCCCTCTCCTGGACCTACGACGGGGAGAGCCTGGCCTTCCACAAGGACGGCGCCTGGCTCTACGACGGGGACGAGGCCTTCCCGGTGGATGAGGAGAAAATCAATAACCTGCTGGAGCCCTTCCAGGCCTTCGGCGCCGCCTTCATCATCCACGACGTCACCGACTTCGCCCAGTACGGCCTGGACGACCCCACCTGCACCATCGATCTGGCCACCGAGGACGCCAGCTACGAGATCCAGCTGGGGGACTACAGCACCATGGACGCCCAGCGGTATGTGTCCATCGGGGACGGCAACGTGTACCTGGTCCAGGAGGACCCCCTGGACACCTTTGACGTGGAGCTCAGCGACCTGATCGCCAACGACGAGACCCCCGACTTTAATCAGGTGACGTCCATCCAGTTCACCGGCAGCGACTCCTACCAGGTCATTTATCAGGAGGACAGCGGCTACTCCTACTGCGCCGACGACGTGTACTTCAAGGAGCAGGACGGGACCTACCTGCCCCTGGACACCGCCCTGGTCACCAGCTACCTGAGCGGCATCACCAGCCTGAGCCCCACCGACTATGTGACCTACAACGCCGGTGAGGAGGACCTGGCGACCTACGGCCTGGACGACCCGGAGCTGACCGTGGCCGTCACCTACACCCCCGAGACGGACGAGGACGGCAAGGAGGCCGCCGAACCCGTTGTCTTTACCATCAGCGTCAGCCGGGACCCCGACGAGCGGAGCGCGGCGGAGGATGCGCAGTCCACTGAGGAGGACGACGCCGACATCACCGCCTATGCGCGCATCGGCGAGTCCAAGATCATCTACCAGATCACCGGCACCCAGTACAAGGAGCTGATGGCCGCCTCCTACGACGACCTTCGGCACCAGGAGGTGTTCTACGCCGACTTTGCCGACGTGACCGGTCTGGACATCACCCTGGAGGACGCGGCCTATACCATCACCTCCCAGGGCGCCGGCGACAGCAGGGCCTTCTCCTATGACGGCGAGGAGATTGAGATTGACGACCTACGGGACGCCCTGGAGGCCCTGACCGCCTCCAGCTTCACCGGCGAGGCGCCCACCGAGAAGGAGGAGATCAGCCTGACCGTCCATCTGGACAGCGAGGACTACCCGGAGATCCGGATCCAGCTGTACCGCTACGACGGCGAGCAGTGCCTGGCCGTGGTGGACGGCGAGCCCGTCTCCCTGGTCTCCCGTTCCTCTGTGGTGGACCTCATCGAGGCGGTCAACGCCATCGTCCTCTAAACAGAGCCCAACACAGCGCAAAAAACCAGGACCGCTTCTGCGGTCCTGGTTTTTTGTATTACAGCTTTACCCGGAAGCGGATGGTCCGGCCGTCCAGGTTGAAGACGCCGATCTCACCCCGGTGCTTCTCCACAATGGCCTTGGCGATGGACAGCCCCACGCCGAACCCGCTGCCGTAGGTCCTGGCCCTGTCCGCCCGGTAGAACCGGTCAAAGAGGCGGTCCAGCTGGATGCTGCCCACCTCCTCATAGGTGTTGTCCACGGTCAGCACCGCCCGCCGCCCGCCGGACAGCCCCACCCGGATAACGCCGCCCCTGTCGCAGTATTTCACCGCGTTGTCCATGAGGATGGAGAGCAGCTGTCGGATGGCGGCCTCGTCTCCGGTACAGGTCACCCACGGCGGCACGTCCTGCTCCAGGGTCATGCCCTTCTCCCGGATCGTCCCGGCAAAGGCCGCCGCCGTCTCGCCCACTGCCTCGCTCAGGCTGAAGCGGGCCATCTCCAGGGTGCTCTGGTCCTCGTCCATCCGGCTGAGCATCACCAGCCGGTTCACCAGCTCGGTCATGATGCCCGTCTCCTCCCGGATGTCGCTGAGCCACTCATTGGGCCCGTTCTCCGACTCCATGATGTCCAGGTTGGTGCGGATCAGGGTCAGGGGGGTCTTGAGCTCGTGGTTGGCGTCGGTGACGAACTGCTTCTGCTTCTGGTAGCTCTCCACGGCCGGCTTCACCGCCCGCCTGGAGATCAGAATCACCAGCAGCAGCACCACCACGCTGCCCGCCACAAACACCGAGGAGGCGGTCAGCAGAAAGCGCTGGTTCAGCTCCCTGGTGTCAGCGCCGTTGATGAACACCACCGCCGTGCCGCCCGATACGGCGTACACCTTGTAGCGGAAGTTTCCGATCCAGCCCCGCTCCTTCCCCTTCTCCAGGGCGGCGGAGGCGTAGGCCTGGGCCTCCTCCCCGCTGACGCTGGCAATGGCCCGGATGTCCACCGAGTCCAGCTCCCCGTCCCCGTCAAAGCGGACGGTGAAGAACCGGGTGGTGAAGGGGGACTCCTGGTTCACCCCGTCCGGCGGCAGGATCTGCCCCGCCTCCGGCCCGAACTGCTCAAAGTCCGGGAAAATGCCGTCGTTCTCCGACACCAGGTCGGCCAGGGTGTCCAGCCGTGCGCTGGTCTGGACCTCGGTGAACAGATAGATGACCGCAAAGAGGAGGAAAAACACCGTCACAAAGGACAGCATGCAGATCCGGATGAACTTCTTTCTCAGCCGGTCGATCATGCTTCCTGCTCCAGGGTGTACCCCGCGTTGCGGACAAAGCGGATGGTCACAGGGGCCTTCAGGGCCGCCAGCTTTTTCCGCAGGTTGGAGATGTGCACCCACACCACGCTGATGTCCACCTCGCTGTCCCAGCCCCACACGTGAGCGAGAAACTCGTCGGCGGTGACGATGAAGCTGGGCCGCTGGATCAGCATCTCCATGATCTGGAACTCCCTGCCGCTGAGGGCCTGGGTCAGCCCGTTGCAGCTGAGCTCGTAGGTGGACCGGTTGAGCACCAGATCCCCCACCCGCACCAGATCGGGCACGTAGTTGTCCTTCCGCCGCAGCATGGCCCGCACCCGGGCCAGCAGCTCGGAGGTGGAGAAGGGCTTGGACAGGTAGTCGTCCGCCCCCGCGTCCAGCCCCTCCACCCGCTGGTCCACCTCGGTCCTGGCCGTCAGGAACAGGGCGGGGGTGGAGATGCCCTGGCCCCGCACCTGCCGCAGCACCGCCATGCCGTCCAGACCGGGCATCATGATGTCCAGCGCCATGCCGTCGTACTCCTCCGTCTCGGCATAGGCCAGGGCGTCCGTTCCGGTGGACACCGCGTCCACCATGTACTTGTTCTTCTCGAAGATGTGCTTGAGGGATTTCAGCAGCTTCAGGTCGTCCTCTGCCACAAGCAGCCGCATAAGCCCAACCCGCCTTTCCTGGGTGATGTTCTGAGCTGCGCGCCGCTTCTCTCCCTTTGTTTCTTTCCTGTGCCTATTATAGTCTCCCGCCGGTCCGGTATCAACGTGCGGACCGTTTCGTTTACAAAATGTTTTGATTTTCCCGGCTTTTTACAGCTGGATTCACAGTTTGTTCACGAAAAATTTTAGCATGCCTTTAGCGCCCGGCCTTATGCTGTACCTGCGGCCGGAAGAGAGGCCGCTCCACTCCATCAACCAGACCCAAGAAAGAAGGTTGCTGCATGAAACACAATACCAGACGACTTTTCACCCTTTTGACGGCTCTTGTGTGTATCGGCCTGCTTGCGGGCTGCGGGACGGATACGGCGGAGAACGACACGGCGGACGGCGGCACAAACACCCCGGTCAGCTCGGAGGCCGCCGACGCCGCCACCGGAACGGACGCCGCCGAAACTGAGGACCTGATCGGCGAAGTGACCTACGTCAGCGACTCCTACATCAGGCTCAGCGTCTACCAGTCGGACACGGAGATCACCGACTACACCGACCTGGGCTCCGCCGTCCTCACCGACACGGGCAGCTCCGAGACCGTCATTCTGGACTCGGACGCGGTGTTTGAGTACGTGTCTTCCGGCATCCTGTACAGCACCACCGCGGACGGCGTGACCGTGGGGGACATCATCGCCGTCACCGCCACGGAGGACGGCATCCAGGAGTTCATCGTCCTGGACTACACCGCCCCCACCCAGTCTGAGGACGCCACAGAGGGCGACGGCAGCTCTGATGCACAGGACGGCGGCAGCGCCACAGAGGACGGCGGCAGCGACGCCGCCCAGGACGGCAGTACCTCCGGCGATGCGGAGAACGGCTCCGACGCCTCCCCCGAACCCACCGGCACCCCCTCCGCCGACAGCGGTGACTCCACCCTGGTCACCGCCGCGGCCTGACCTCCCCCTTCCGGGCCGGCAGAATGAATCCTCATTCTGCCGGCTTTTTTCTCTTTTCCATCTTCCGGCGGCAGCCTTTAGTCCGGCTTTAGTCCGGGGGCGTATGATAGCCGGGAGAACTGCGCCGGAGGCGTGATATCCCAGAACAAGAGAGGTTGAATACCATGGCAGAAATCACAGACAGCGCCCGCAAGGGCAGCCCCGAGGCGATGCGCACCCTTTATGAGCAGAACAAGGACCGGATCATGTTTCTGTGCCAGGCCCTGCTCCTGGACGAAAACGCCGCCTGTAACGCCGTGTCCCACGTGTTCAAGGCCATGTGGGAGCTGGTGGTGTCCGGGCAGGTCATCTCAGAGCAGGATTTCAGGGACACGGTCACCAAGAAGGCGGTCAACTACTGCAAGGCCCAGACGGCCAGAAAGAACGCCAAGGCCTTCCGGGTCCCCGTCAACCGGAACTTCATCAACACCCCCTACGATGCCGGGAAGATGTCCCTCAGCGGAGCGCCCTGGGAGATAGTCCTGAAAAACCTGCCGCCCCTCCACCGCTTCATCTATCTGCTCCACGGGGTGTTCGGGTACGACGACATGCGCATCGCCAAGCTCTTCAACACCACCACCGAGACCGTCCGGCTGGCGCTCCAGGCGGAGGAGGCCAACATCAGCCGTATCCTGGCCCTGGCCCCGGACCAGGAGGGCGTGTCCATGACGGCGGAGGCCTTCCACCAGGCCCTGCTGGAACAGCCCCAGGCGGTCTCCATCCCCAGGACCGTCACCATTACCGTCCAGATGGGCATCGACAACATCTGCCAGCCCTTCCTGGACAGGAAGAAGAAAAAACGGACCAGGAATTCCATCCTGGCCGCCGCCCTTCTGGTGGCGGTGTGCCTGATCGTGGGGGTCTCGGTGGCCGTGGGCGGGAGCGCCGGCCAGACCGACCCGTCGGCCAGCCCCTCCGAATCCGTCCAGGCGTCCGAGACGCCCACAGCCACCGACAGCACCGACGCTGACACAAACGGCACGGATACCGACAGCACCGGCGCCGACGGGAGCGGCACGGATGCCGACAGCACTGGCGCCGACGGGAGCAGCACGGATGCCGGCGGCGCCGGTGAAGCGGAGAACTCCAGTGATTCCGGGGACGGTCTGGTCTACGAGTGAGCTCCGGCACAGACCGCCCCCTTCGCTGACGCTTCCGGCCCGCCGCGGCGGCAGAGGGAATCTCCCCTCTGCCGCCGTTTTCTTGTTCCCTGCGGGGCAAAAGTCTGTTATACTGGAGACATCACAGGGCGGCGCTTTCCCGTCGGGATGGAAGCTGACCGCCAGAGGAGGGACCATCTGTGATCGTCTACTTTACCGGTACCGGAAACAGCCGCTACTGTGCCCGCATGCTGGCCGACAAGCTGGGAGACCACTGCACCGACGCCTTTCATTTCATCCGGGACGGCGTGGCGGTGGAGCTGTCCTCTGCCAAGCCGTGGGTCTTTGTCTGCCCCACCTACAGCTGGCAGATCCCCCGGGTGTTCGCCGACTTTATCCGCGCCGGCCGCTTCTCCGGCAGCCGGGACGCCTATTTTGTCATGACCTGCGGCGGGGACACCGGCAGCGCCGCCGACAAGAACCGCGCCCTCTGCCAGGAAAAGGGCCTCCGCTGCCGGGGCACCCTGACGGTGGTCATGCCGGAGAACTATATCGCCATGTTCAACGCACCGGAGCGGAAGGAGGCCCTGGGCATCATCGCCGCCGCCCGCCCCGTGCTGGAGCAGGGGGCGGGGTACATCCAGCGGGGCGAGAAGTTCCCCGCCCGGAAGGCCGGAGCTGCGGACCGGCTCAAATCCGGCCTGGTCAACACCCTGTTCTACCGCTTCAACGTGAAGGCCGCCCCCTTCCATGTGGCGGGCAGCTGCGTCTCCTGCGGCAAGTGCGCGGCGGCCTGCCCCCTGGGCAACATCCGTATGGAGCAGGGCGTGCCGGTGTGGGGCGACCGGTGCACCCACTGTATGGCCTGCATCTGCGGCTGTCCCACCGGCGCCATTGAGTACGGCAAGGCCAGCCAGGGCAAGCCCCGCTACCAGTGCCCCGACTACCAGGGCTAGTCTCCGCCGGGAGACCCGCCCCTCAGAGGAGCTGATCGCATGATCTACTGCATGTCCGACCTCCACGGCGAGGAGGGCCGTTTCCACGCCATGCTGGACAAGATCCAGTTCTCCGGCCGGGATACGCTGTATATCATCGGGGACGTCATCGACCGCAGCCCCGGCGGCGTGGCCCTGCTCCGGGAGATCATGGCGGCGGACAACATCCATATGCTGCTGGGCAACCACGAGCAGATGTGCCTGGACACCCTGGGGCCCAACAGCGTCTACGGCAGCCGGGCCCTCTGGCAGCAGAACGGCGGCAGCCGCACCTACCGCCACCTGGTCTACCTCTGCTCCCCCCGGGAGCGGTGGGAGATCCTCAAATTCCTGTCCGGCCTGCCCGACCACCTGGACCTGAACGTGGGGGACCGGGCCTTTCACCTGGTCCACGGCATGCCGTCGGAGGACCCCTACCGCCGGATCTGGGACCGGCCGGAGCCGGACGCCCCCGCGCCCCTGCCCGGCCGCACCGCCATTGTGGGCCACACCCCCACCTGCTTCCTCACCGGCCACATGTACGACCCCCTGACCATCTGGCACGGGGACGGGATCATCGACATCGACTGCGGCTGCGGCAACCCCAGCGAGTGCCGGCAGCTGGCCTGCCTGCGGCTGGACGATATGGCGGAATTTTATGTCTGAACAGGCCAAGCGGCCGGACAGCCCTTCAGCTGTCCGGCCGCTTTTTTCTCTTATCTCCGCCGTCCGCCCGCTTTGGCGGTGCACAGGCGCTCCATGTCGTAGGTGCGGACAAAGGGCGCCACGCTGGCCCCTGACTCCAGGTGGTGGAGCAGGATCTCCCCGCAGGCCAGGCTGTCGCTGCCGGCGTGGTGGTGGTCCAGTTCCAGGCCCAGATAGTCGCTCACCGTGTTCAGCTTGTGGTTGGGCAGCTGGGGCAGCAGGCGGCGGCTCATCTGGCAGGTGCAGGCGTAGGGCACCGTGGGACGCCAGCGGATACCGTAGTCCCGCAGGCACTTGGCCAGCACCGACATGTCAAAGGGGGCGTTGTGGGCGATGAGCAGGCCGCTGTCCATCACCGGGGCGATCTCCCGCCACAGCTCGGGAAATGTGGGCTTGTCCGCCACCATCTGGGGGGTGATGCCCGTCAGGGCCATGTTGAACGGAGCAAAGGGCTCCTCCGGGTTCACCAGCGTGTAGTACTCCCCGGCGATCTCCCCCGCCTCCACCACCGTGATGCCGATGGCGCTCATGCGGTCGTTGGCGTAATTGGGCGTCTCCACGTCAAAGGCGATATATCTGCCGTCCATCTCTCTGTCCTCCCGGCGCTGTGTGTCTGACAGGGGCTTGGCCCCGCCTCCGATTGTACCACAGCCCGGCCACCGGGGCAAGCCGTCCCCGGTCAGAGGTACCGCTGGGCAAACCGCTTCATGGGCTTGTTCACCTGCTTGGCGGTGAGGCCCACGCAGATGGCGGCCGCCACCGTGCCCTCCCGGACGCCGGTCAGCTTCCCCAGGAACAGGAAGGACAGGATGGTGGCCAGCACCACCAGCGTCACGTCAAAGCCCACCTTGGCGTTGGCGAACTTCACGTGGAACGCCTTGCACACGGCCAGGACCATGCCCTCGCCGGCCAGGGTGACCACCCCGGCGGTGACCTCAAAGCTGACGCCCACGCCCACCAGCAGGATGCCCACCACGCACAGCACCCACGCCATGGGGTAGGAGGTGCAGGTAATGCCCTGGAGGGCCCAAACACTGAAGTCGGTCAGGGCGCCGAAGATCAGGGCCACCGGCAGCTGGATCAGCTGGATGGGGTCGTACTGCCTGCGCAGCAGCAGGATCTGCAGCACAATCAGGGTGACGTGCATGGCGATGGTGGCGGTCCCCACGGTGAGGGGGGTGAACTCGCTGATGACGTAGGGCAGGCTGGAGATGGGGGAGGTGCCCAGCCCCGCCTTGATGGAAAACGCCACGCCGAAGGCCATGATGGTCAGGCCCACGCACAGCAGGATGTACCGCTTGACATAGGATGTGATCTTGCTCCGAAGTTCTGTGTCCATTATCCATTTCTCCTTCTCTCGGGCGACACGGACCCGTATACCTTCTCCAGCAGGACCCGCAGCTGGTCCTGCTCCTCCGGCGTCAGTCCGGCAGCCGCCTGGGCGTCGGCCCTGCGGAAAATCTCCGCCATCCGTTCCCCCATCCGCCGGCCCTCCGGCGTCAGGGACACGTACAGGGACCGGCGGTTGCCGTCCCGCTGGGTCCGGCGCACCAGCCCGTCCCGCTCCATGCGCAGCAGGATGCTGCCCACCGTGGCCTGCTCGATCTCGCAGAAGGCGGCAATGGCCTTCTGGTTGCTCTCCCCCTGCCCCATCAGGCACTCCAGTACCTTGGGCTGCCCCGGCGACAGGCCCATGGCCGCCGCCTCGTTCAAAATCCAGCGGTTCAGATTGGTGTGGGTCTTCATCAGCAGATAGTGCAGTGATTCCATGTCTGTTCTCCCGAATAATAAGCTTTCTTATTATATCGATGCTTATTATAGTCCGGTCCATGCCGTTGTCAAGCCCCCGCCCCACATTGCCATTTGAAAGCCGGGCCGCTTTGTGGTATCCTGTCAGCAGACACATTCACCTCAGCCCATCCCATACAAGGAGTCCTGCCATGCGGATCATCATCTCACCGGCCAAGAAAATGATTGTGGACACGGACAGCTTTCCGCCGGAAAGTCTGCCCGCCTTTCTGCCCCGGACAGAGCGGCTGCTCTCCGTCCTCCGGACCATGTCCCCAGCGGCGCTCCAGGCCCTCTGGAAGTGCAACGACGCCATCGCCGCCCTCAATGTGGAGCGGCTGGCGGCCATGGACCTGGAGCGGAACCTGACCCCCGCCGTCCTGTCCTACGAGGGCATCCAGTACCGCTACATGGCCCCCACCGTCTTTGAGACGGGCCACCTGGACTACATCCGGGACCATCTGCGCATTCTCTCCGGGTTTTACGGGCTGCTGCGCCCCTTTGACGGCGTGGTCCCCTACCGGCTGGAGATGCAGGCCCGGCTGTCCGTGGACGGCTGCCGGGACCTGTATGCCTTCTGGGGCGGCGCGCTGGCGGAGGCTCTGGCGGCGGAGACCGGCCTGGTGGTCAACCTGGCCTCCAAGGAGTACAGCCGGGCGGTGGAGCCCCACCTGCCCCCCCAGGTCCGCTTCCTCACCTGCACCTTCGGCGAGGAGAAGGGCGGGAAGGTGCTGGAAAAAGGCACCGCCTGCAAGATGGCCCGGGGCCAGATGGTCCGCTGGATGGCGGAAAACCGCGTGGAGCGGGCGGAGGACCTGCGGGACTTCGCCGGCCTGGGCTACGCCTTCTCCCCCGTCCATTCCGATGAAAACCACTTTGTCTTTTTGAAAGGAGCAACCTGATATGCTGGAAGCCGGAACCAAAGCCCCTGCCTTCACCCTGCCCGACCAGGACGGCAACCCCGTCTCCCTGTCCGACTTTGCGGGGAAGAGAGTGGTGCTCTACTTCTACCCCAAGGACAACACCCCGGGCTGCACCAGACAGGCCTGTGCCTTTGCCGCCGCCTACGGTGAGTTTGCGCGGCTGGGCGTGCCGGTCATCGGCGTGAGCAAGGACTCCGCCGCCTCCCACCGGAAGTTCGCCGACAAGTACAGCCTGCCCTTCATCCTCCTCTCCGACCCGGAGCTGGCCGCCATTCAGGCCTACGACGTGTGGCAGGAGAAAAAGCTCTACGGCAAGGTGTCCATGGGCGTGGTGCGCACCACCTATGTCATCGACGGAAACGGCGTCATCGAGAAGGCCATACCCAAGGTGAAGCCGGACACCAACGCCGCTGAGATCCTGGACTACCTGAAGTCCGGACAGTGATTCTTCCGGGAGGAGGCGCCTGCCGTGAACTGTTCCCCGCACTACGCCGCCGACCTGCTGTTCTACTTTGACGGCAGGCCCCTGGAGCTGTCCCTCTACGAGGCCCTTTTTACCGCCCTGGACGCCGCCTTTCCCCAGGCCTCGGTCAAGGTGCAGAAGAGCCAGATCAGCTTCTACGGGCGGCATCTGTTCGCCGCCGCCTCCCTGCCCGTGCGGCGGAAAAAGGACTGGCCGGAGCACTGCATCCTGGTCACCTTCGGACTGTCCCATCAGGTGGCGGACCCCCGCATTGCCGTGGCCGTGGAGCCCTACCCCAACCGCTGGACCCACCACGTGGTGGTGGACAGGGCGGAGCAGGTCGACGGCCGGCTGCTGTCCTGGCTGCGGGAGGCCTGGGACTTTGCCCAGCGCAAGTGATTTTTTAGGAGGAGGGGCTCACATGACGGAGTTTCCCTACTGCAAGCTGGAAATCTTTATCCCTGAGACCCACCTGGACGACCTCCGGCAGGCCCTGATGGAGGTAGACGCGGGGCACATCGGAAACTACGACTGCTGCCTGTCCTATTCCCCGGTCACCGGCTGCTGGCGGCCCCTGCCTGGCACCACCCCATATCTAGGCTGTGAGGGCCAGATCAGCGCCCAGCCGGAACTGAAGGTAGAGGTCACCTGCCGGACGGAGCGGGTGGACGAGACCATCGCCGCCGTCAAGCGGGTCCACCCCTATGAGGAGCCGGTCATCAACGCCATCCCCCTCTACCGGGTGGGACTATAAATACGCGCAAAAGGGCGCGGGCTGTGTTCACACAGCCCGCGCCCTTTTGCTTTTTATATCTTTTGTACCGCGGCGCGGCCCCTGTAGAAGTCGGTGAGCAGCACGCTCAGGGCCTCGGGGGCGTCCTTATTGGACTCGTGTCCACCCTCGGCGATGAGCCGGAACTCCGCCTGGGGCAGCATCCGCGCCAGCGCCTCCCCCGCCCGGCGGTTGGCCCGGTCCTGCTCGCCGCAGAGCACCAGGACCGGGCAGGCCACCTGCTCCAGCTCCGGCCGCAGGTCCAGATCCGCCATGGAGGCGCACAGCCGGATGGCCGTCCCCTTCTCCAAGCCCAGCTTCCGGAAGGAATCCGCGGGCATCAGCCGGAACAGCAGGTTCTGCACCGTCATCAGAACCTTGGGCATGGAGGCCCGGGCGCCGATCAGGGCCAGGCTGTTCACCCGCTGGGGGTGCTCCGCGGCGTACTGGAGGGCCAGCACACCCCCCAGTGACAGCCCGCACAGGTCCAGGGGCCCCTCCAGGCTGTCACAGTATTGTTCAAACGCCCCATAGAGGGAAGAATAGTCCTCCCCTTCCCGCTCCAGGGCATATAGATTCGGACACAGCGCCCGGCTCCCCTTGTCCAGCCGGCTGACAACCGCATTCCAGTCCTCAGGTCTCTGTCCCAGTCCATGCAGGAACACGATGGGCACGGGTAGATCCTCCTTTCTGATGCAGCCCAAGGCTGCGGCAATCACGAGAATATGTCCTCAGTATAGAGAATCTCCCATTTCCCTGCAAGGGGGAAAATCCTTAATTTTTCATAAACTTTCTCTCTATTCGTGTATTTTTTCACTTGATGGGGCCGATTCGCTATGTGTCCAGCTCATAGCAGTAGAGAACTCCGCTTTCCTTGTCGTAAATTGCCAAAGTGAAGTTATAGGAGCCACGCCCAAAGAGCCCGCTGTCGTCCTCCGGGTCCTCCGCCTCACTGTGGCGGTCCAGGAAATAGTACCAGCCGTCGGTCAGGTCCTGGGGTACGTCCTCACACAGGCCCCCGAAATAGTCCTCATACACCGCTCGATTCAGATTCTCCGTCAGGGGTAGAGCCTTCCAGCCGTCGGCTCCGGCTATCTCTTTCTCCAGGGCAGTCCGGTTCTCCCCAGTGAAGGTAAGTATTAGGGTGGTGTCCCCGTCGCCGAGAAAGCCGCCGTGGGTGTCCTCCTCCTCGACCACGTGTCCGTCGGTCAGGTTTACCCCCAATGTCCGGGAGAACTCCCCCTTGAGCCCGGAGGATGGCCAGGGGGCGCAGCCGGCCAGCTGCATGACGGCGGCCAGGGCCATCAGAAGCATCAAAATTCGTCTCACTGCGCTCCCTCCTCCGGCACATACTCCAGAATGTCCCCGGGCTGGCAGTCCAGGGCCTTACAGATGGCCTCCAGGGTGGTGAACCGCACCGCCTTGGCGTGGTTGTTCTTGAGCACCGACAGGTTGGCCAGGGTCAGGTCCACCCGCTGGGCCAGCTCGCTCAGGCTCATCTTCCGCTTGGCCATCATCACATCCAGATTGACCACAATGGGCATGTCTCTCCCCTCCCTCAGATGGTCAGGTCGTTCTCTTCCTTCAGCTCGGCGGCCTGGCGGAAGAGGGCGGACATGACCATGCACAGCAGAAAGCCCATGAGGAACACGGGGACAAACAGGGTGTTGTAGGTGAATACCGGGATGGCGGAGCGGTAGAAAATCACAGCCCAAATGGTCCTGACCAGGGCCACCAGGGCGATGACCAGGCAGCACACCGCCGCCCGCTTCAGGCTGCGGGCGTTGTCCCGGCAGAAGGGATTGCCCCTCCGGATGGTGCCCAGCACCCGCCTGGCCTGCCATAGGATGACGGCCGTGCACACTCCGCAGAACATGAGAAAGGCGGCGATGGCGGCGGTGTGAGGCGTACGCCAGACACGCGTGAGGTACTGCCAGCAGACCACGAAGAAGAGCGTCACCGCTGTGGGCGTACCGGCGGACAGATTGCCTGGGGATACAAAGTCTGCAAAATATCTCAGTCCGCCCTCCGAGGCGATGCCCACCAGGCCGGGCACCAGGGGCAGAGCCAGGAGATTGCACACAAAGGCGATGGTCACCAGGATGTTCAGGATTTTGGCCAGCTTTGCGGCCGCTGAGTTTTCCATGGGAAATCCCTCCTTGCTGATGGGGCCATTATAGCGCCGGTCATATTGTTTGTCAATCTATTTTTATTGTTTTTCGATAAATATTTATTGATAAAAAGGGTGGGCAGGCAAAGAGCCCGTCCACCCGCAGGTTTTACTTCACTTGTATGCCGCCCAGCACCTGGCCGATGGGGGCGGCGATGACCAGGTCGGCGTTCCGGTCGTAAGGCGTGGGGCTCTTGTTGATGAGCACCAGCTTATTGCCCCGGTAATAGTTCACCAGGCTGGCCGCCGGATAGACCGCCAGAGAGGTTCCGCCGATGATGAGCATGTCCGCCTGCTCTATGGCCTTCAGGGCGGCGGTGAGGATTCCCTGGTCCAGGGCCTCCTCATAGAGGACCACGTCGGGCTTGACCCGGCCGCCGCACTTGTCGCAGCGGGGCACGCCGTCACAGGCCATCACGTCCGCCAGGGAGAAGAACTTGCCGCACTTCTCGCAGTAGTTGCGCAGCACCGAGCCGTGGAGCTCCAGCACGTTCCTGCTGCCCGCCTTCTGGTGGAGGCCGTCGATGTTCTGGGTGACCACGGCGGTCAGCTTGCCCGCCGCCTCCAGCTCGGCCAGCTTTTTGTGGGCGGCATTGGGCTGGGCGTCGGGAAAGAGCATCTTGTTCCGGTAGAACCGGAAGAACTCCTCGGGCTGGGCCTCATAGAAGGTGTGGCTCAGGATGGTCTCGGGCGGGTACTTGTACTGCTGGTTGTACAGGCCGTCCACGCTGCGGAAGTCGGGAATGCCGCTCTCCGTGCTCACCCCGGCGCCGCCGAAAAAGACGATCCGGCTGCTCTCGTCAATCCAGCGCTGAAGGAGCGCTCTGTTTTCCTCCATATCACTCGTCCCCCCTGATCTGATGTACCCCTATTGTACCACAGCCCCGCCCCCATTCCAATATGGGAAAATTCCGCTGTGTGAAAATCTTGACAGTGTGGTGCCTTCTCCGCTATACTGAAGCCAAATTGACCGCTGGGTAGCAGGTGATGCTTCTATGACAAATCATTTGAGGAAGCTGGAACTGAAGGAGCGCATCCAAGCGGCAGCCAAGCGCGTGTTTCTGAAGAAAGGCTTCTCTGAGACAAAAATCAGCGACATTGCCGCTGAAGCGGGCATCTCTCCCTCCACCATCTATCTCTATTTCTCCGGGAAAAAGGACCTCTTCGCCTCTCTGGACATCCAGCACATGGCGGACGTCCGGCCGGAATTCGAGCGCAGGCGGGAGGATATCTGCCGCATCGCCCTAAAGATCTTCGGCGACGAGGGCTTTGAGCGCACCACCATGGACTCCATCGCCGAGAAGGCGGGGCTGTCCAAGGCGGCGCTGTACCAGTACTGTTCCAGCAAGGAGGATCTGTTCCTCCAGGTGCTCCAGTACTACATCGCCAGCGGCTTCCACGGCCCGGACGAGACCCGGAACGACAGCGGCGACTGGCGGGAGTACCTGCGCACGGTGGCCAAGAGCTGCCTGAACAATGCCCGCAACGCCGAGCGCAGCGCCTTCCTGGGCACGGTCATCCGGGACTCCAACAAGTTCCCCAGCTTCGGCGCGGCCTACTATCAGTACAGCTACTGCGTGGCCCGGAAGGGGCTGGTCCAGTTCCTCACCCGCCAGCAGCAGCGGGGGCTCATCCGGGCCGACGCCGACGTGCCCGGCATCACCGACGTGTTCCTGGGCAGCCTGATGTCCTACGTGGTGATCTTCCGCATCATCAACGGCGTCACCTGCGACGTGGAGGAGCAGGACTACATCAACAACACGGTGGACACCTTTGTCCGGGCCCTGGAGCCCTGAGCCGGCAGACAGAAAACGCGTGCGTCTCTCCGGAGACGCACGCGTTTTTGTTTTCAGCTGTTCTTTTTTCCGCAGCAGGAGCAGTCGCCGCTGCACCCGCCGCAGGAGCCGCAGTCGCCCTTGAGCTGGCGGCGGACATGGCGGACCAGATAGACCACCGCCCACACCGCCAGAACGGCCACAGCTCCATAGATGATGTATTTCACAGAAAACCTCCCGCGGATTTCACCGCGCAACTCAGAAGATCAGGCTGCCCACCTGGTACACCAGGAAGGAGATGAGATAGGCGCAGCACAGCTGCCACAGGATGGACCGGATGGTCCACTTGGTGGAGTTCATCTCCTTGTGGATGGTGGACACAGCCGCCACACAGGGCACGTACAGCAGCACGAAGACCAGGAAGGCGTAGGCCGCCACCGGGGTCTGGAAGGTGCCGGACAGGGCGGAGGCCACCACCGCGCCGCTGGCGCTCAGGGAGAAGCCATAGAACAGGCTCATGGAGGAGACCACCGCCTCCTTGGCGATCAGGCCGGACAGCAGGGCCACCGCGGCCTGCCAGGTGCCGAAGCCCAGGGGCACCAGGATGGGGGCGATGATGCCGCCGATGCCGCCCAGCAGGGACTGTCTGGCGTCCTCCACCATGACCAGGCCACCGTTCCAGCCGAAGGACTTGAGGAACCACAGCACCACGCTCATGGCCAGGATCAGGGTGCCCGCCTTCACCAGAAAGCCCCGGACCTTCTCCCACACGTGCATCAGGCAGTTCTTCAGGGTTGGCAGGCGGTAGGGGGGCAGCTCCAGCACAAAGGCGGCGGGCTCGCCCTTGAATATGGTCTTTTTCAGGATCAGGCCGGAGCAGACGGCCATCAGCAGGCCGATGATGTACAGGGAGAAGACCACCAGACCGGCGTACTGGGGGAAGAAGGCGGCGGACAGCAGGCCGTACACCGGCAGACGGGCGGAGCAGGACATGAAGGGCACCAGCATGATGGTCATGCGGCGGTCCTTCTCATTCTCCATGGTGCGGGCGCCCATAACGGCGGGCACCGTGCAGCCGAAGCCCATCAGCATGGGGATGAAGGCCTTGCCGCTCAGGCCAAACCGGCGGAGCAGCCGGTCCATGATGAAGGCCGCCCGGGCCATGTAGCCCGAGTCCTCCAGCAGGGAGAGGAACAGGAACAGCAGGGCGATCTGGGGCAGGAAGGTGAGCACGCCGCCCACGCCGGAGATAATGCCGTCCACCAGCAGGCTGGACACCCAGGGGGCGGTATCCGCCGCGGCCAGGGCGCCGGAGACCCAGGTGCCCAGGGCGCCCATCAGGTCCTCGATCCGGTCGGACAGGAACACGCCAGGCCCGAAGGTGAGGGAGAACATGGCCAGCATCATCAGCAGGAACACGGGCACGGCGAACCACTTGTGGGTGACGATGGAGTCGATCTTGTCCGACAGGGTCAGCTCCCCCGCCTTCCGTCCCTTTTCCACCGACACGCTGGTCACCCGCTGGATGAACTGGTACCGGGCGTCGGCGATCAGGGTCTCCCGGTCGCCCAGGGCGTAGGCCTCCTCGTAGTCGTGGAAGATTTTTTCCAGCTTTTGCTTGGTCTCAGCCGGCAGGTCCAGGGCCTTCTCCACCAGGGCGTCCCCCTCAATGAGCTTGATGGAGGCCCAGTGGGCGGGCAGGCCGATCTCATAGGCCCGGTCGTGGATCAGCTCGCCCACCTGGTGGTGGATCAGGTGGGTGTAGTCGTCGTACAGGTCGTCGGGCTCCAGGGTGACGCCCACGTGCATCTGCTGGTGGGCCACCCGCAGCAGCTCCTGGATGTTCTCACCGGTGCGGGCGGTGATGGGGATCACCGGCACGCCCAGCAGCTCGGACAGCCGCTGGCAGTCGATCTTGTCCCCGTGGCGCCGGGCCTCGTCCATGAAGTTCAGGGCGATGACCATGGGCCGCTCCAGCTCCAGCAGCTGGGCGGTGAGGTACAGGTTCCGCTCGATGTTGGTGGCGTCGATGATGTCGATGATGGCGTCCGGGTGCTCCCCCACGATAAAGTCCCGGGCCACGATCTCCTCCATGGAGTAGGGGGACAGGGAGTAAATGCCGGGCAGATCCACCACGGTGACACTCTTGCCATCCACCTCGGCCTTGCCCTCCTTCTTCTCCACCGTGACGCCCGGCCAGTTGCCCACGTACTGGTTGGAGCCGGTGAGGGCGTTGAACAGGGTGGTCTTGCCGCAGTTGGGGTTGCCCACCAGGGCCAGCTTCATCTCACGGGTGTCGTGGCTGGCGTAGTCGGGCACGGAGCTGTGCTCCTCCTCCTCGTGCTGGTGGGCGGCGCTCATCCGCCGCAGGGTCTCCTCGTCGGGCACCCGCTGGATCATGCCGGACCGGCGCTTCCGCTCGCTGCGGCAGGCCTGAGCCTCTTCTCCCATGGCCAGGGTGATCTGGGCCGCGTCCTCCTTCCGCAGGGACAGCTCGTAGCCCCGCAGATTGACCTCGATGGGGTCGCCGAAGGGGGCCACCTTCCGCACCATCACTTCCGTACCCGGCGTCAGGCCCATGTCCACCAGGCGGCGCTTCACCGCGCCCTTGTCGCTGCCCACCCGGAGGATGATGCCACGCTCGCCAGGGACCAGGTCCTCCAGGGTCCTTTTTTCCTTCTCCGTTCTCATGGAAAACTCCATCCTATCCAAAAAAGTTTCTTGCGTCTAACTTCGTCTGTATTATACCTTTGCCTTCTCAGCCGGTCAAGGGAAAACCTGCCCGAAAATCCAGTCTTTCGCTGGGCTTCTCTCTGTATCACTTGTTTTTCGCCCGGTTTCTTATTTTCTGCAAAAGCAGAAATTCCTCTTGACAAGTATTTTCTGCAAATGTAGAATATACTTGAAGATAAGATTTGCATTTGCAGAAAAGGAGGTACCCCCTATGGATGGCTTCAAGCGCCTGCCCGAGTCCGAGCTGGACATCATGCTGGCCGTGTGGGCCGCCGAGGGCGCGATCACTGCGCCGGAGATCCTCTCCGCCCTGGACCGCCCCCTCACCGCCAGCGCCCTCCACAGCTACCTGAAGCGGCTGGAGGAGAAAGGCTTCCTCTCCTGCCGCAAGGAGGGCAAGACCAACCTGTACGCCCCTCTGGTCTCCAAGGCCCGCTATCAGGAGGAGGAGGGAAAGACCGTTCTGGGCAAGCTCTACGCCGGCTCTCTCCGCCGCTTTGCTGCCGCACTCCACGACGGCGGCAGCCTGCGCCAAGAGGATGTGGCCGAGCTGCGGGCCTACCTGGACCAACTGGAAGAGGAGGCGAGGTAAATGGAAGATCTGCTCCTGCGCGTGCTCACCGTGTCGGCGGCCTGCTCCGCCGTGCTGCTGCCCCTGCTGCTCCTGGCCCGGCGCATCCGCCACCGGTACGCCGCCCCCACCCTGTACGTGCTCTTTCTCCTGCTGGCTCTGCGGCTGGTTCTGCCAGTCCAGCTGAGCCGGTCCGCCCCCGCCGTCACGGTGGAGGTGCCGTCCTACTCCATCTCCGCGCCGGTTCAGCGCCCTGCGCCAGTGCAGAGCCAGGTCTCCACCCTGCCCCAGCAGCCCGCCGGGCAGACTGCCCTCACCCCGGTGGAGCCTCTGCCCCAGCAGACCCAGACCGCCCCGGAGACTGAGCCTGTGACCATCCACTCCACCCAGCTGCTGGCCATTCTCTGGCTGGCGGGCGCGGGGGTCTTTCTGGCGTTCCACTGCATTTCCTACCTGCTGGCCCGGCGGCGGCTGCTCCGCCTCGCCCTGCCCCCTGCCCCGGAACAGGCGGACAAGTGCTCCTCCCTCCGGCAGGAACTGCACATCCGGCGGTCCGTGGGGCTGATGCGCTCTGCCGCCGTCAGCTCCCCCATGATGCTGGGACTGGTCCGGCCGGTGATCCTTCTCCCCACCCGGGACCTGGCGGACAATGAGCTGGACCTGACCCTCCGCCACGAGCTGCTCCACCTGAAGCGCAGGGACGTGGCCTACAAGGCGGTCATGCTGCTGGCCAACGCGGTCCACTGGTTCAACCCCCTGGTGTGGTGGATGGCCCGGGAGGCGGGCCGCAACCTGGAGCTGTGCTGTGACGAGGCGGTGATCCGCAGCCTGAACGGCGGCGGACGGCGGGCGTACGGTCAGGTGCTGCTCCAGGCCGCCGCGGATGCCTCCGGCCCTGCCCTGTCCACCCGCTTCGGCAGCGGGAAGGGGCAGCTAAAGGACCGGCTGGGCAACCTGTTCCTGAAAAAGCGCCGGGGTATCCCCCTGCTGTGCTGTGCCCTGGCCCTGGTGCTGGCCCTGGGCGGCCTGGTGGCCTGTGAGCAGGTGGACGGCGGGGAAACTCCGTCCGGAAACACCCTCACCGCCCAGGAGGCCCTGGACGCACTAACGGAGAGCATTGCCTTTGACCCCGATACCGCCACCCTCACCTTCACCGTTCCGGCGGGCTACGCCCCCGCCTCCGACTGGTCCATCCACATCGCGGGACGACAAGAGATGGAGGGCGGCAGCGGCATGAGCCTCCACTTCCTGGACGGCACCGACTGGGAGGCGGGCGAAACCTACACCATCCCCCTCACCGACGCCCAGATTGCCGCCATCCGTACTCAGGACGAGGAGCTGCTGGCGTCGCGGGGCCTCTCCTCCGTCACCGAGCTCACCCTGGACGCCGCCCTGCCCGACCCGGAGAACGGCGAGCGGAGCATCACCGTGGACCTGCTGCCCGTGGTGCGGACAGTGGCCAATCCCTCCTACACCAGCCAGGTCTGGGGCTTCACCCTTCAGCTGCCCGAGAACTGGGCCGGGCTGTACGAGGTGGCAGAGGGGCCGGACAGCTGGGGCTTCTACCTGAAAAACCGGGATGAAATGGGCGGCTGGCTCCTGAGCGTATATACAGAGGACCGGGACGCCTTTTATGAGGCATGGGGCGGCGACCCAGAAGGCGCCTATCCCTCCCAAATGGAAATTCTGGCCGAGACAGAGGATACGGTTTTCTACGCCACATACGCCAGCGACGTGCAGTTCTCCGAGGCGAATCAGGATGAGTACCAGGCCCTGGACGCCACCGGCCGGCAGCTTACCCCGGAGGACTTCACCCTGAGCGGCGCACCCTTCCCCACCCGGCTGACGGGGCAGGTGGTCTCCTTCTCCGACAGCTCCCTCACTTTCCGGACCGCGGACGGAAGTGAGCGTACCTACGCTCTTTCCGACCCCGACTTCCCCGTAAACCTCTTCATGCACGGCTTTGAGCAGATTTCTCCCCTTCCTTACTCCGCCGCCATGGTCTCGCTGGAGGGCCGCCTGAACTCGGGCTACACCCTCTATCTGGACGGAGATGAGCAGGTGGTTGGCCTGACTGAGTCCGCCCGTCAGCCCATCACCTACAGCGGCTATCTCTGGCCCGCCATCAGCCACTACCAGATCGCCCGCCCCTTCTCCCAGGACCACCCGGGTGTGGACATTGTCGCAGTCGCCGTTGCCTCCGTCTGCTCCGGCACAGTCACGGAGACAGGCACGGACCCTCAGTACGGGAATTACATCCTTGTTTCCTGTGAGGAGGGCTCCTTCCGCTATGCCAATCTGTCGGAACTCTATGTGACGGTTGGCGAGCAGGTGGAACCCGGAGACATGCTGGGCCGTCTGGCCGAGGGCGCGGAGGGCAAGGTGCTCCATCTGGAGTGGATTCCCGCCCGGACCGGCCAGCCCGAGGACCCGCTCTCTCTGACCTTTGTAGATGAGGACAATTTCCCGGTCAACGACCGGCTGACCGACTTCCCCGTGGACAAGGCCGTGGACGCCTTCCTGGCCACTGAGGACGGCTATGAGGTGGTGGTGGCCACGCCCTATGAGAGCCCTGAGATCAGCTATCTGATCATCGGCAGCTGGACCGGGAACGGCGAGGTGGGCTATGCGGCCCGGCTGGCCTGGCGGAATGAGGACGGCACCTGGCGTCTCTCGGAGCGGGGCACCTGCCCGCCCCTGATGAGCCCCCGGGTCACCGCCGGTGTGCTGCGGTACGATGAAGAAAACGCCCTGGTGTTCGGCTTCCTGGGCAGCTCCACCTGGACCGATTTCGACGGCCCCGACGTGCCCTACAACACGGCGGAAATCACCGTCCAGACTGCTGGCGAACCTCCCTATACGCTGCGTACCTCAGCGGCTGCCAACGGCTGGTTTGCCCTCAACGTCCCCGCGGAAGTTCTGCCTGTGGAGGACCTGCTCTTCTCCATGGACAACGGCGTCTCCTTCCGATACAGCGACTTCTTCGGCGACGCCCTCTCACAGGAGTAACCCCATACAGACGAAGTGCCCGGAGCGAAAGCTCCGGGCACTTCTCTTATTCAAGGCTTCAGGGAGAGGATGATGCTCTCCTGCTGGTTGGGGTCGGTGTCGGGGAAGTCGGTGCGGGTGTGGCAGCCCCGGCTCTCGGTCCGCCGCAGGGCGGCCTGGAGTACCAGGCTGGCCAGATAGACCAGCTGGGTCAGGCGGCGCTTCTTCTGCTGCTGGACAAAGTTGGGGGTGGGCAGGTCGGAGAGCTGCCGGTCCAGATGCCCCAGCTCCACCAGGCCCTGGGTCAGGCCCCGGGCGTCCCGCAGGATGCCGCCGTACTGCCAGAGGATGTGGTGGATGCTCTTCTCCCCGCCGGTGAGCACCGCCTCGGTCTCCGGGTCGGGCGGGCAGTCGCTGCACTGGCCGGGCGCCTCCCAGGCCAGATCGGCGGGCAGGGGCGTCTTTTCCGCCTCCTCCGCCGCCAGCTGTCCGGCGGTCTGGCCGAAGACCACATTCTCGGTCAGGGCCGTGGCCCCCAGCCGGTTGGCGCCGTGGATGCCGCCGGTCACCTCGCCCACGGCGTACAGTCCGGGCACATCGGTGTGGCAGTCCACATCGATGACCACGCCGCCGCAGGAGAAGTGGGCCGCGGGCACCACCTCGATCAGGTCCCTGGACGGGTCGATCCCCGCCGCCCGCAGGGCCTTGCACGCGCCGAAGCTCTGGAGCAGGGCTTTTTCCGGGATGTGCCGGGCGTCCACATACGCGCCCCCCATGGGGCTGCCCCGGCCCGCGGCCACCTCCTTGGCGATGGCGGCGGACAGGATGTCCCGGGCCGCCATATCCTTCAGCACCGGGTCGTAGCGCTCCATAAACCGCTCCCCGTCCTTGTTGCGCATGATAGCCCCCTCGCCCCGGAGGGTGTCGTTGACCAGCTTGCCCTTCAGGCTGGGAGGCGCGGCCAGGGTGGTGGGCATGAACTGGACAAACTCCATGTCCCGCAGGCGGCAGCCTGCCTCCAGGGCCAGGATGTACCCCTCGCCGGTGAGGCCGGGGGCGGTGGTGGTGTGCTCGTAGAGGGCGGCCATGCCGCCGGTGGCCAGCACCACCGTCCTGGCGGCGATCATCAGGGGCTTGCCCTCCCCGTCCACGCCCGCCGCGCCGCACACCCGGCCGTCCTTCAGCAGCAGCTGGGTGATGAGGACATTTTTCAGCATGGTCACGCCCTGCTCCCCCGCCCGGCGGAAGAGGACGCCGTAGGCGTCGCTGCCCCGTCCGGAGGCGCACCGCAGGGACCGGGGCACCGTGTGGCCGCCGGAGCGGAAGCGGCGGTAGCTGCCGTCCTCGTTCCGGTAGAACGCCACGCCCCAGTCTGTCACCCGCTGGATGGCGGGGTAGGACCGCTCGGCCAGCCGGCGCAGCAGGGTCTGGTCCACCAGGCCCGCGCCGCTGCGGAGGGCATCCGCCATCAGGTGGTCCGCCGAGTCATCCGCCGCGTCGGGCAGCACCACGGCATACCCGCCCGCCGCCACGGCGGTGGCGTTGCCCCCCGTCTTGTACACCAGGGTCACCCGGGCGCCCGCCTCCCGGGCCGCCATGGCCGCGCACAGTCCGCCGCTGCCGCCTCCCAGCACCAGCACGTCAGTATCCAGCTTCACAGGTGTCATTGCTCCGGCTCCTTTCCGTCTTCCCGCATGTTGGCGGCCCCTGCGGCCGCCTGTCTCTTCCCTATCAGAATAACCCCTCCTCCAGGGGGAATGTCAAGAGGATTTTATGGCGCTCCTTGCAGCGGAGATTTCATGGTTGCAGCCGCTCCCCTTCCGTATTATAATAGTGGCTGCCCACAATTTACCGAAAATGAGGGATTTCTATGGAAAAACGCGGGCCTGCCCTGTACTGGCGGCTCTTCTCGTCCACATTTCTGCTCTCCGCCTTCACCTTTGGCGGCGGATACGTCATCGTCCCGCTGATGAAGCAGCGCTTTGTGGACAATCTGGGCTGGCTGGAGGAACAGGAGATGCTGGACCTGACCGCCATCGCCCAGTCGGCGCCCGGACCGATCGCGGTCAACGCCTCCATTCTGGTGGGATACCGTGTGGCCGGTCTGCCCGGGGCCGCGGTCGCCATTCTGGGCACCGTGCTGCCGCCCCTTATCGTCCTCTCTGTGCTCTCCCTGTTCTACTCCGCCTTCAAATCCAATCCGGTGGTGGCCGCCGTGCTCCGGGGCATGCAGGCCGGTGTGGCCGCCGTGATCGCCAGCGTTGTGGTGGACATGGCGGGCAACATCCTCCGCCAGCGGGATTGGCTGGCCACGGTCATTATGGTGGTCTCCTTTGCCGTCACCTGGTTCCTGGGGGTCAACGTCATCTGGATCATCCTGGCCTGTGCCGCCATCGGCATTCTGGCCACCCTGTTCCGCCTCCGGAACCCGGGAGAAGAGGAGGGGCAGGTATGATCTATCTCCAGCTCTTCTGGAGCTTCTTCCAGGTGGGCCTGTTCAGCTTCGGCGGCGGCTATGCCGCCCTGCCCCTGATCCAGGCCCAGGTGGTGGACGGCCACGGCTGGCTCACCATGTCCGAGTTCACCGACCTGATCACCATCTCCCAGATGACCCCCGGCCCCATCGCCATCAACTCAGCCACCTTTGTGGGCACCCAGATCGCCGGGCTGCCCGGCGCCATCATCGCCACTGTGGGCTGTGTGTTCCCCTCCTGCATCATCGTCTCCCTGCTGGCCTTCCTCTACTACCGCTACCAGAAGCTCACCGCCATTCAGGGCGCCCTCTACGGGCTGCGCCCCGCCGTGGTGGCCCTTATCGCCTCCGCCGGCCTGTCCATCCTGATCACCGCCTTCTGGGGTGAGGGCGGCTTTGTGCCTGCCCTCCCCGACCTGGTGGCGGTCGGCCTCTTCCTCGTGGGCTTTGTGGTGCTGCGGAAGTGGAAGCCCGACCCGGTGTGGGTCATGCTGGGCGCCGGCGTGCTGGGCGCCGTCATCTATCTGCTCTTCCCCGGTCTGACCGGCTGAATCCCCTCTCTGAGGCAACAGGAGGGCGGATGCGTCTGCATCCGCCCTCCTGTCTGTTTTCTCTGGATTCAGCGCTCCTCCAGGGTCTTGTAGGGCTGCCGGTGTCCCACGTACTGGTAGGCGGGACGGATGATCTTGCCCATGTTGATGAGCTCCTCGATGCGGTGGGCGCTCCAGCCCGCCACACGTGCCAGGGCAAAGATGGGGGTGTACAGCTCCAGGGGCAGGTCCAGCATATGGTAGACAAAGCCGGAGTAGAAGTCCACGTTGGCGGACACGCCCTTGTAGATCTTGCGGTCGCCCGCAATGATCTGGGGACCCAGCCGCTCCACCAGGGAGTAGAGCTCGTACTCCTCGGTGCGGCCCTTCTCCCGGGACAGCCGCTCCACAAAGGACCGGAGGATATTGGCCCGGGGGTCGGACAGGGAGTACACCGCGTGGCCCATGCCGTAGATGAGGCCCGCCTTGTCAAAGGCCTTCCGGTCCAGCAGGGCCTGGAGGTAGGCCTTCACCTCATCCTCATCCTTCCAGTCCCGCACCTTCTCCTTCATGTCCTCAAACATGCGGATGACCTTGATATTGGCGCCGCCGTGCTTGGGGCCCTTCAGGGAGGCCAGGGCCGCCGCCATGCAGGAGTATGTATCCGTGCCGGAGGAGGTGACCACGTGGGTGGTGAAGGTGGAGTTGTTGCCGCCGCCGTGCTCGGCGTGGAGGGTGAGGCACACGTCCAGCACGTGGGCCTCCCAGAAGGAGTAGGACGCATCGGGCCGCAGCAGGGCCAGAATATTCTCCGCCATGGACAGCTCCGCCCTGGGGGCGTGGATATACAGGCTGTTGCCCTCCTTATAGTTGTAGGCCTGGTAGCCGTACACCGCCAGCAGGGGGAATACGGCGATCATCTGCAGGCACTGGCGCATTACGTTGGGCAGGGAGGTGTCGTCCGCCCGCTCGTCGTAGGCGGCCAGGTTGAGCACGCTGCGGGCCAGGGAGTTCATGATGTCCCTGCTGGGGGCCTTGAGGATCACGTCCCGGACAAAATTGGTGGGCAGGGAGCGGTAGTACGAGAGCTGGCCCCGGAAGGCGGAGAGCTCCTCGGCGTTGGGCAGGCGGCCCACAAGGAGCAGATAGGCGGTCTCTTCAAAGCCGAACCGCTTCTCCTTCAGCGCCCCGCTGACCAGCTGCTCCACGTTGATGCCGCGGTAGTAGAGCTCACCGTCACAGGGCATCTCCTTGCCGTCCACCAGCTTCTTGGCCACGATCTCCGATATCTCGGTCAGGCCCGCAACGACGCCCTTACCGTTGAGATCACGCAGTCCCCGCTTTACGTCGTACTTCACGTAGTCGTCGGGGGAAATACTGCTGTTGGCCAGGGCCAGATTGGCCAACTCGGTCACCTCAGGCGTCACTTCATTGTAATTCGGATTGCTTGCCATTGTCAGACCTCCTTTTTCCGGGAAACGCCGCCTCCGTGCGGCCCAGTAATTTCGCTGATTAAAGTGATAGCTTGCTGATTATTATACCGTGAAATTGTTTCTATTTTATGAATGGATACATAATGTTTTTGTAAAACCCGGTTTTTCAATCTTATTTTATATGAAACATTTCGCCATCCGTCCTCAAATTCACGCAAAAATGTGCAAAAAAGCGTGCTGCTCAGAGAGCAGCACGCTTTTTGAGGTGGATTTATGCCCTCAGCGGCAAAGGCGGCTTACAGGATGTCCTCCGCCACGGAGGCGCCGGCGATGCGGCCGAAGGTGACAGCCGCGCTGTAAGCGCCGCTGATCCAGGTGACCTCACCGGCGGCATACAGGCCGGGCACCACGGTGCCGTCCTCATAGAGGACCTGGGCCCGCTCGTCGGCGGTGACGCCGCCCTTGGTCATGTGGTTGGCGGTCTGAACCTTGGCGCCGTAGTAGGGGCCCTCGGCATCAAAGGGACGGGCGCCCTCGGGCAGGTTGGCGTTGTAGTCCGCCACAGAGGCCTTCAGGCCCTCGGCGTCGATCCCCAGCTTTTCGGCCAGCTCGTCCAGGGTCTCGCCCTGCTGATAGTAGCCGGCGGCCACGTGCTTGCGGGTGCGGTAGTTGTCCTCATACAGGGTGCGGTCAGCCAGATAGAATGCAGCGCCGTCGGGCTGGGCCAGAATGGCGGTGCCCAGGGTCAGTCCGGAGGTGGAGGCCTCATCCACAAAGCGGGCGCCGTCCTTGTTCACCAGCAGGAAGCCGGAGCCGCCGCCGGTCAGGTCACGGCGGGGGTTGAGGATGTAGGAGAAGACGGACATCTTGCCCATGTTCTCCAGGCCGAAGCCGTTCTTCTCAAACACGGGGATGAAGTCGCCGGTGGTACCCATGGAGTTGGAGGTCTCCAGCACCTCATAGCCGGGGGCGTACTTGGCCAGCAGCTCCTTGTTGTTGCAGAAGCCGCCGGTGGCCACCACCACAGCGTCGGCGGTGATGTTGTAGGTGCCGCCCTTGGTCTCCACCACAACGCCCTTGCACACGCCGTCCTCCATGATGAGGTCGGTGCCCTTGTTGTCCAGGCGGATGTCAACGCCCAGCTCATAGGCCTCCTTCTCCAGACCGGTCTGGATGTGGTCGCCGGCGTAGACGTCGCTCTCCGCCATGTGGTTGGTGCCGCCGTTGGACTGGTTGAGCAGGATGTCCATGTCGCGGAGCCAGGCGTCCAGGGTCCACTCGCCCTCAGCCCAGGCCTGGAGGCGCTCGGGAGTGTTGCCGGCATCCTTCTTCTCCTCGATGAACTGCTCGATGGTATACTCAATGCCCGCCTTGTGCTGGGCCTTGGAGTTGATGAGGTCAAAGAAGTTCATGTCGAACTTGCCGTTGCCGGACAGGATGCCCAGCTTCTCGATGAGGATCACGTTCTCCACGCCGCTCTGCTTGGCGGAGATGGCGGCGGCGAGACCGGCAGGGCCGCCGCCCACCACCACCAGCTGGGTGGAGGTATCCTCGGGAGCGGCGGGGGTCTCCGCGCTGGCGGTGGTCATGGTGATCTCACCGAAGTCCTGGCCGTACTGGCTGGCAGCGTCGGCCACAGCGGCCTTTACGGCGAAGGAGGTGAAGGTGGCGCTGGAGACGCTGTCCACCACGGGGGACTGGGCCTCCAGAATGCGCTCCTTCAGAATGGGGAACGCCCGGTTGACAACAGGAGCCGTTTCATGGTTGTCCAGCAGCCGCAGGTCGGTCATCTGTCCGTCTTCCACGGTCACCAGGACGGACACCTCACCGCCGTAGCCGGTACCCTTGCCCTCGTAGACGCCGTTGGCCGCAGTGGTCTGAGCGGGCTCACTGGCCTGAGGCTGGCTGGCAGAGGGGGTGCCGGAGGGGCTCTCCGCAGAGGGAGCGTTGGAGCAGGCCGCCGTCAGGAGCAGGGCGCCGGCCGCAACCAGGCTGAGTACGCGTTTGCTTTTCTTCATTTCATGCATTCCTTTCCACTATCCGCGTTTTTTCTGTGCTGCTTTTGGGCCCTCTGCCCTCTTTCCCGCAGGGCAGAGCTTTTTGCAGCACATTGTGAATTATATATCATTTGTCCAAATTGTCAACTGCTAATTGTCTCCGGCCCCAGAGATTTTCGTCATAATATACAAATTCCGCATGTCCCCTGTTGGGGGACATGCGGAATCACTTCGCAGTTAAAACAAATCGTGTTTTTTCAGGATCAGGGCCACGATGCTGAGGATCAGGATGGCCAAAATCAGGGGAATCCACCAGAACTGATCCAGGGGCAGGCCGGCGGTGATGTTCATTCCATAGAATCCGAAGATGATATTCGGCACTGTGAGCAAAACGGTGATGGAGGTCAGCACCTTCATGATCACGTTCAGGTTGTTGGAGATGACCGAGGCGAAGGCGTCCATCATGCCGGAGATGATGGAGGAGTAGATGTTGGCCATCTCAATGGCCTGACGGACCTCGATCAGCACATCCTCCAGCAGGTCGTGGTCCTCCTCGTAGAGGGTGATGATGCGGCCACGGAGGATCTTCTCCAGGGTGACCTCGTTGGCCTTCAGGGAGGTGTTGAAGTAGACCAGGGACTTCTCCAGGTCCAGCAGCTGGATGAGCTCCTTGTTCCGCTGGGACTTGTAGAGGTGGCGCTCCATGTAGTTGTAGATCTTGTCGATCTGCTTCAGGTATTGCAGGAAGCGTTTGGCCACCTGGAGCAGCATGTAGAGGATGAACCGGGTCCGCTTCTGGGTCTCTGCGTTCTTCACCAGACCGTCCTGGAAGTCCTTCACAATGGAGGATTCCTTCAGGCAGACGGTGATGATGTGCTTTTCCGTCACGATGATGCCCAGAGGGATGGTGGAGTAGACCACCGCGTCGTCCTTCTCCACGGCAGGTACGTCGATGATAATCAGGGTCTGGCCGTCCTCCGTGTCGATACGGGAGGTCTCCTCCTCGTCCAGGGCGGCCCGGAGAAACCCGGAGTCCACGTTCAGCGCCTCGGACACGGTGTTCAGCTCGTCCTCGGTGGGGTAGGTCAGGTTGATCCAGCAGCCGTCCTGGATGGCGTCCAGCCGGGTCATCTTCTTGTCAATGGTCTTATGGATGGAGAGCATTCAAATCACGTCTTTCCGACGCGCCGGGGACAGGCAGGCTCGGTCTCCGCAGCGCCCGCAATGCGGCAGTCCGCCCTTGTCCGTCACATGATCGGGACAAGGGCCGCCGTCGAGGCGCCGGCCGCAGCCGTTCCCGCACCTGCCGGGAGAGGTCCGCGCGTCCTTTTTTGAGGCCGCCGCGGAAAACGCCCTGTCATACCCTCATCCAAATCCCGCGATGGCGCGGGCCTTGGATGGGTGCGTGACGCGCTCCGCCAGCGGCATGGGCGCCGCAGACATGGGGCGGACCGCCTCCGCCCTTCAGCCTCCATGCGCCGTGCTGGTCCTGTTTTTCTTCCACGTTCGACTCAGAGGGTCGCTGCTCACGGCGCATATCACTCCTTCTCCATGCGATTCGCCGGATCTCCCGCCGGCAGCCCCACGGCCAAACCCTGAGGCGGCCTGTCCGGCAGATCCTATCGTAACATACATTATGGCAATGGATAAATTCTTTCAAACCTCCGGTGTGCGCCGTTTGAAAGAATTATGCGGCTGTACCGCATCGATCAAACGCATTGCCGCTGATTCAGCAGACATTATTATAAGCCTGTTTTTTCTGGAATGCAACCCGGGAAGCCCCAGGTATGCCAGCCTCCGGCGAAAAACCACGCCGGTCTGCCCGAGAGCAGACCGGCGTGCAGCGTCACAGTGTTATTTTCCCCGGTTGAAGATCTTGAAGATGTCGTTGAAGGGGTCGTCCTCGATCTTGGAGTCGGCCTCCGTCATGGGCTCCAGGGTCTTGGGGGCCTGAGCGGCGGCGGCAGCGGCGGCAGGCGCCTTCTGCTCCCCGCCTCTGGAGAAGGGGGTGGCGGAGATCTTGCTCTCCACCTCCTCGAAGCCGGTGGCGATGACGGTGACCCGGATCTCGTCGTCCAGGGAGTCGTCAAAGGCGGCGCCGAAGATGATGTTGGCCTCCTCGTGGGCGGCCTCCTGCACCAGGTTGGCGGCGGTCTCCACTTCCTCCAGGCCGATGTCCATGGAGCCGGTCACGTTGACCAGCACGCCCTTGGCGCCGTTGATGGAGGTCTCCAGCAGGGGGCTGGAGATGGCCATCTTGGCGGCCTCCTCGGCCTTGTTCTTGCCGGCGGCCCGGCCCACGCCCATGTGGGCCATGCCCGCGTTCTGCATGACCGCGGTTACGTCGGCAAAGTCCAGGTTGATGAAGCCGGTGTTGCTGATCAGGTCGGAGATGGACTGCACCGCCTGGCGCAGCACATCGTCGGCGATCTCGAATGCGTTGGCGAAGGTGATCTTCTGGTCGGTGGCGTACTTGAGGCGCTCGTTGGGGATGATGACCAGGCTGTCCACCCGGGTGCGCAGCTCCTCGATGCCCTTTTCCGCCTGCATCATGCGGCGGCGGCCCTCAAACTTGAAGGGCTTGGTGACCACGCCCACGGTGAGGATGCCCATCTCCTTGGCGATGTCCGCCACGATGGGGGCCGCGCCGGTGCCGGTGCCGCCGCCCATGCCGGCGGTGATGAAGACCATGTCCGCGTCCTCCAGGGCCTTGGAGATCTGGCTGCGGCTCTCCTCGGCGGACTTGCGGCCCACCTCGGGGTCGCTGCCCGCGCCCTGGCCGCCGGTCAGCTTCTCGCCGATCTGAATCTTATAGGTAGCGCTGGACACGGTAAGCGCCTGCTTATCCGTGTTCACCGCGATAAAATCCACGCCCTTCATCCCGGACTTCACCATCCGGTTGACCACGTTGTTGCCGCCGCCGCCGACGCCGATGACCTTAATGGTAACTACCGTATCGGGGCCGCTGTCCAATCCAAAAGGCATAACTGCTCCTCCTATGTGAAAGAAGTGAAATCTCTCTTTTTATGAAAATTATGGCAGCTCATTTTCTGAGGTCTGACCATTATTTATGTCTCGTTCTATTCTAGCCTTCTTTTGGCGTGAGGTCAATAGTTCCCGCCGGATTTCCGCAAAGTTTTGGAACATGCGGGTGCCGAAGACCACCACCGCCGCAAGATATAGGGGCAGTCCCAGCTTGTCCCCCAGCCAGGTCAGGAACACGGCGATGATGGCGTTGCCGAAGAACCCGGACAGGAAGATGGACAGGTTGAAGGTCTTTTTGATGCGGGCGTTCATGCCGCCCAGAGCGGAGTCCAGGGCGGCCAGCAGGCCGGTGGCCACATAGAGGCTGTACTGGCTGGGCACGTGCCAGGGCAGGAAGCAGCCGATGACCAGTCCCACGATCAGTCCGGCAAATTCGATCATCCCACAGCGCCCCCTTCCGTGCCCTCGCTCTGGGCGGTGGAGGGCTTGGCGTACTGGAAGTCGATGACCCCGTTGTAGGCGGGCACGGTGAGCATCTCGCTGGGGGTCACCTTCACCTCGATCTTCCACTGCCCCAGCACGTCCACCACGCCGTTGCGCATGGTGAGGGCGGAGTAGAGGGTGTCGGGGTCGCCGATGGCGTTGAACACAAAGGGCGCGGTGTACCGCCGGCCGTTGACGATGACCACCGACCCGGCGCAGCGGATCTCGGTGGTGGCCATGATCCGCTCCCCGTTGAGGGAGATGGCCTCCGCCCCCGCGTCCCGCAGCTCGTTGAGCACCGAGAGCAGGTCGTTGTCGTGGATGAGGTAGTCGGCCTCGTCGCCGGTGACGTTGGCGGCGCTGGAGTCCTGCAGGCTCACCATCACGCCCGGTCCAACCACCTCCACCAGGCCGGCCTCCATCTCCAGCTTGTCCACCTCGGCCCGCAGGGCCTCGCTCTCGCCGCTGCCCGAGGCGGCCTCGTCCCGGTAGGTCTGGAGCTCGGCCTGCACCTGCTCCAGCTGGGCCTTGGTGGTCTCCAGGTTGTCCACGGTCTCGTTGTAGAGCTGCTGGAGGGTCTCCAGGCGCCCTGCGCTGGTGGCGTCGGCGGCGCTGTTCACCTTGACGCTGCGCAGCTGCACCGCCAGCAGGATGCCCAGCAGCACGCACACGCCGCCGATGGCCAGCTCACCCCGGTTTTTCTTCCTGCGTTCGGTCTGTTCCATCGCTTCTCCTTCCTTCCCGCCGGATCTCTCAGCCCAGCAGGGATGCGTAGGGGATAAAGTGGGGCTCGTCCAGGGTCAGGTCGATGACGCCCCGGTCGGTCTCCTCCAGGGCCCCGATGGCCGCCTCCAGGATCTTGGCCGCCTGGTTGAAGTCGGTGTTCATGGGGATCTTCACCGTGAACCGGCCGCCGTAGCCCATTTTGATGAAGTTGATGGCGGTCAGGTCAAAGCTCTCGGCCTGGTCCGTCATGCCCCGGGCGGCCAGGGCCGCGAAGAGCTTCTCCAGGCTGGAGAGCTTGTTCTCCTCCCCTTCCGCCGCCTTCAGCTGCTCGCCCACCACGGGGCTGTCCGGCGTCAGGCCGGTGAGGGGCGGGAACTCCGCCGCCCGGGTCTCGTCGGTCCGCTCCAGGATCTTGCCCTTGGTATCGATGATCCACCAGGCGTCGCCGCCCTGGATGGCCGCCGCGGGCACACACTCGGTCACGTTGATGACCAGGGTGTCAGGCAGGCGGCGGGACACGGAGATCTCGTCCACATAGGGCAAGCGGGAGATGATCTGCCGCATGACCTTGAACTTGTTGACGGCAAAGAGGTTGTCCCCCTGCTCCACCTCGGCGGCGCTGATGATCTGGTCCGCCGTGTAGGCCGACTGGCCGTTGACCTCGATGTTCTCCACCCGGAAGAACACCGCGCAGCCCGCCACGATCGCCGCTACGATCACGGCGGCGGACAGCACTTTATAGAGGAAGCCGAAGCGTCCTCTGTTCCGCCGCTTGCGCTTGTTCCGTCTCGCCGCCATTTCCCTGCTCCTCTGCTGCCGCCGGGCTGGGCCCGGCGGCCTGTTTTTTCTTCTCAGTATACCGGAGATAATCGAAAAATGTGTGAGGAAATTCTTAAGTTTCCCTTATCCGTCCGCTTCCCGGCGGACGATGTCCGCCCCCAGGCTGCGCAGGGCCCCGTCCAGGTCCTGGTAGCCCCGATCCACGTGGTGGAGGCCGGAGATCCTGCTCCGTCCCTCCGCCCCCAGGGCAGCCACCACCAGGGCTGCGCCGCCCCGCAGGTCGGCGGCGTGGACTGCCGCGGCCTTCAGCCGCTCCACGCCGAATACCACGGCCACCCTTCCCTCCACCCGGATATGGGCTCCCATGCGGGCGAGCTCATCCACGTGGCGGTAGCGGCTCTCAAAGATGTTCTCCACAAAGACCGAGGTCCCCGCCGCCGTGGTCAGGGCCGCCATCAGGGGCGCCTGGGCGTCGGTGGGAAAGCCGGGATAGGGCGCGGTGCGCACCGGGCTGACCCCCCGCATGGGGCCGGACCGGGAGAGGGAGATCCGGCTGTCGTCGCTGCGGACCTTGCAGCCCGCCTGGCTGAGCACCGCTGTCACCGTGGACAGGTGGCGGCAGTCTGCGCCGGTGACCTCGATCTCCCCTCCCGCGGCGGCGGCCGCCGCCAGGTATGTAGCGGCCACGATGCGGTCGCCCATGACAGTGTGCTCCGCCCCGTGGAGGGGCAGTCCCCCCCGGATGGTGATCATGGAGCTGCCCGCCCCCCGGACGTCCGCCCCCATGGCGCGCAGGAAGGCCTGGAGATCGGCGATCTCCGGCTCCCGGGCGGCGTTGGTGATGGTGGTGACCCCATCGGCGGCCACCGCCGCCAGCATGGTGTTCTCCGTGGCCCCCACGCTGGGGATGGAGAGCACGATGTCCGCACCGGTCAGGTGTCCGCCAGTGCAGCGCAGGGCGCCGCCGGCCTCGTCCACCGCGCCCCCCAGGGCCCGGATGGAGGCCAGGTGGAGATCGATGGGCCTGGGGCCCAGCTCGCAGCCCCCGGGGGCGGACAGCACCGCCTCCCCCATCCGGCCCAGGATGGCCCCCAGGAAGATGACCGAAGAGCGCATCTCCCGCATCAGGTTGTCGGGCACGTCGCACCGGGACAGGCTGGAGGCGTCCACCCGCACCGTGTCCCCCTCCCGGGCCGTTTTGCAGCCCAAGTGCTCCAGAATGGCCAGGGACGCGGTCACGTCCGACAGGTCGGGGCAGTTGCGGATGACGCTCTCCCCCCTGCCCAGGATTGTGGCCGCCAGAATGGGCAGCACGCTGTTCTTGGCGCCGTGGGCGCGGACCGTCCCCTCCAGCCGCCTGCCGCCCTCCACCAGAAAAATACTCATATCCTCCGTCCTCCGCAAAGTTGGTCTTGTTTTCACTCAGGCCATACTATGCGGCCCTTCCCAGGGGCGTTCCCGGGGCAAAGAGGGCAAAGGACGCTGAAATGGGACGGATCTCAGCCTTTCTTCATCAAACCCACCAGGGTCTGGTAGATGTGCTCGCTGGCGTCGGGCACGGCCATCTCCCGCAGGTTCCGGCTCATGTCCTCCCGGCGGGCGCTGTCGGCCATCAGGCCGTTAAGCAGCTCCAGCAGCACCTCCGGCTTGCCGGCGCACTCCTTCTCGGGCAGCAGCACCGCCGCACCCCGGTCGGAGAGCACCTTGGCGTTCTTGGTCTGGTGGTCGGCTACCACGTTGGGGGAGGGCACCAGCACCGAGGGCTTGGCGATGGCGGAGATCTCCGAGATGGTGGAGGCCCCCGCCCGGCAGACCACCAGGTCGGCGGCCGCCATGATAAGCGGCATATCGTAGATGTACTCCCGCAGCTCCACGCCGGTGTCCTTCAGGCTGACGCCCTTCCGGGACAGGGCCGCCTGCATCCGCTGAAAGTCCCGGCCGCCGCCGTGGATGTGGCGGAAGGGCGCGCCCTGGGCGCACTCCTGGGCGATGACGTCCACCATCAGGTCGTTCATCACCGCCGCACCCAGGGAGCCGAAGAAGGACAGCAGCAGGGGCCGGTCGTCGGCAATGCCCAGCTTCTCCCGGGCCTCCTTCCTGGTGTACCGGAAGAAGTCGCCCCGGACGGGGGTGCCCGTCACCACCACCTTCTCCGGATGCTCGTAGTGGTTCCGGCTCTCCTCAAAGCCCACCATCACCACGTCCACCACCTTGGACAGGGCCTTGGTGGTCAGACCGGGGACCGCGTTGGACTCGTGGACCGCGGTGGGGATGTGCCGCTTGGCGGCGGCGTTGACCACCGGGTAGGAGGCGTAGCCGCCGGTGCCCACCACCAGGTCGGGCTTGAACTCGTTCAGGATAGCGTTGGCCTGCTTCTTGGAGCGGCCCATGTTGAAGAGGGTCTTCAGGTTGTGGCCCACCGCCGCCGGGGTCAGGGACCGCTGGAAGTTAGTGATGGTCACCGTGCGGATGTCATACCCCTCCTTGGGTACCAGGCGGGTCTCCATGCCCCCGTCCGCTCCCACAAAGAGGATGCGGCAGCCCGGATTCCGCTCCTGAAAGAGCCGGGCCAGCGCCACCGCCGGATTGATATGTCCCGCGGTGCCGCCGCAGGTGAAAAGGATGTTCATCAATACCTCACTCCAAACCTCTCGTACCGTAACGTATCAGCCCTGTCTGGGCGCCGGTATCTGCCTGGACACCGACAGGACAATTCCCATTTCTACCAATTGTATGACCAGTGCCGTGCCGCCGTAGCTGAAGAAGGGCAGCGAGATGCCGGTGGGGGGGATCAGGTTGGTGACCACGGCGATGTTCAGGAACACCTGCACCGCCACCAGGGTGGTGATACCCACCACCAGCAGCGCGCCGAACCGGTCCCGGGAGTGGATGGCGATCCAGTAGCCCCGGATGACCAGCAGGGCGAAGAGAATGATAATGATGGCCGCGCCGATGTAGCCCAGCTCCTCGCAGGTGATGGAGAACACGTAGTCGTTCTCCGGCTCGGGCAGGTAGTTGAACTTCTGCCGGGAGTTGCCCAGGCCCACGCCCAGCAGTCCGCCGGAGCCGATGGCGTAGAGGGACTGGATGGTCTGGTAGCCGCCGTCGAGGGGGTAGTTCCAGGGGTCCTCCCAGATGGCCAGGCGGGCGGCCATGTAGCTGGTCTGGGTCATGATGAACCACAGCCCCGCGGCCACCGCCGCGCCGCCGGCCACGAACCAGCCCAGCTTGATGCCGCCGGCAAAGAGGACAGCCGCGCCGCCCACCAGGATGAGGATGGTGCCCGACATGTGGGGCTCCATGAGCATGAGCAGGGCCACTGCCCCCAGGATGAGCATATAGGGCACCAGCTCGATGAAGCCGATCCGGTCCAGCAGGTCCAGCAGGCGGCCGGAGGGCTTGCGCAGGTCGTACTTTTTTCGCTTCTCCGTGCTCCGCTTGGACAATCGTGAGGAGAAGTAGAGGATCACGCCCAGCTTGGCGATCTCAGAGGGCTGGAAGCTGCCCAGGCCGGGCACACGGATCCAGCGCTGGGCGCCGGTGGTGGCCTTGCCGAAGCCCAGGGGGGTGAACACCAGGACCAGGCACAGGAAGGCCGCCAGCAGGGCAAAGACCGCCAGCCAGCGGTAGTGCTGGTAGTTGAGTTTGCTCACCAGGTACATGACCACAATGCCGGCCGCGCCGAACAGGGCCTGGCGGACAAAGTAGTAGGTGGGGTCGTGCTTGGCCACCACGCCGTCGTAGTAGGCTGTGGCGTAGGAGGCGGAGAACACCATCACCAGCCCGATTCCCGTGAGCATTAGGGTCAGCATCAGGAAGGGCAGATCCATGGGTCCCCGTGCCAGCTGCTCCTCCACGGTGAGATCCCGCTTCATTTTCCGCGCCGTGACGGTCACCTCCCAAAGGTTTCTCCCGCTCTGTCAGCTCAGAACGGATAGCGGTTGATCAGGCCGAAATAGGCCAGCAGACAGGCCGCCAGCGTGATCAGGGTAAAGACGGTAAAGAGCTTCACCTCGCTCCAGCCCCCCAGCTCCAGGTGGTGGTGCAGGGGCGCCATGCGGAAGATCCGCTTGCCGTGGGTCAGCTTGAAATAGGTCACCTGGATGATGTCGGACAGGGTCTCGGCGATGTAGATGATGCCCACCAGGATCAGGAGCAGGGGGATATCCAGGGCAAAGGCCATGCCGCACACCACGCCGCCCAGGAACAGGGAGCCGGTGTCCCCCATGAACACCTTGGCGGGGTGGAAGTTGTAGATGAGGAAGGCGCACAGGCCGCCGAACAGGGCGGATGCGAACACGCCCAGCTCAGTGGCGCCCCACAGGACGGACACCGCCAGGAAGAACAGGGACACGGGCATGGTCACGCCGGTGGCCAGGCCGTCGATGCCGTCGGTCAGGTTGACGGCGTTGACCGTGCCCACCATGACAAAGGCGGCAAAGACCATGTACAGCCACTCGGGCAGGTCCAGGGTGACGTTGACAAAGGGGATGTACAGGTCGAAGCTCAGGTAGCCGAAGTGGCGCAGCAGCAGGGTGAACACGATGGCGGCCGCCAGCTGGAGCAGGAACTTCATCCCGGCGGACAGGCCGTCGCCGTGGTGGTACTTCACCTTCACATAGTCGTCAAAGAAGCCGATGGCGCCGAACACCAGGGCGAACACCAGCACGAACAGGGCGCCGTAGGCCCCGGCGGCGATGTCCCGCCAGCCCACGGTGAGCACCGCCACGGTGATGCCCACGATAAAGGTCAGGCCGCCCATGGTGGGGGTGTTCTGCTTGGAGTTGTGCCACGCGGGTCCGTATTCCTTCACGCCCTGCCCCGCCTTCAGCCGGCGCAGCAGGGGGATCAGCACCTTACCCGCCAGGAAGGCCACCACAAAGGCCACCAGGAAGCTTACTACATATCTCATCTTTTGAACCTCCCAAACCTCCGCCCGCACACGCCGGGCTTCTCCGGTCCGTTTTCACAAAGTGGTATTTTACCATAAGCGAGCTGGTGTTTTCCACTCAAAAAGTAACAAATTTTCCTTCTGTTTTCCGATTTTCATGGACAGTCCCGGGACTGGCCGTCAAAATAGGCGGCCACCTCCTCCCGCTCGTCCAGGTGGCGGCGGGTGGTGCCGATCTCCTGATAGGTCTCATGCCCCTTGCCCGCCAGCACCACCGTGTCCCCGGTCCTGGCCTCGTCCAGGGCCCGGCGGATGGCCTCCCGCCGGTGGGGCACCACGATGCAGGGGGTGTCGCTCCCCTCCATGCCCGCCTGGATGTCGGCCAGGATGGCCTCCGGGTCCTCGGTGCGGGGATTGTCGGAGGTGAGCACCACCAGGTCGGCCAGCTCCGCCGCGATGGCCCCCATGACGGGCCGCTTGGTCCGGTCCCGGTCGCCGCCGCAGCCGAACAGGCAGATGACCCGGCCCGGGGTGAAGTCCCGCACGGTGGTGAGAATGTTCTCCAGGGCGTCGGGGGTGTGGGCGTAGTCGATGATGACCGTGTAGTCCGCCGGGGTGGGCACCACCTCGATGCGGCCCTTGACCCCCCTGGCCTCCGCCAGGGAGCCGCACACCTCCGGCAGGTCCAGCCCCAGGGCCAGGCCGCAGGCGATGACGCCCAGGGCGTTGTAGATGGTGAACCCGCCGGGGATGGGCAGCTTCACCCGGGCGATGGCCCCGGTGGTGAGGGCCTCGAATTCCACCCGGTCAGGGAACAGGCGGATGTTCTTGGCGGTCACGTCGGCCTCGTCCTTGTTCTCCGAGTAGGTCACCGCCGGGCAGGTGACGGCGGAGGCGTAGTACCGCCCGGCCTCGTCGTCCAGGTTGAGCACCGCCGTGCCGGTCTGGCGGAAGAGAAGCCCCTTCACCCGCCGGTACTCCTCCATGGTGCCGTGGAAGTCCAGGTGGTCCCGGGTCAGGTTGGTAAAGATACCGGCCTGGAACCGGATGCCGTCCACCCGGTGGAGGGCCAGGGCATGGGAGGACACCTCCATCACCACGTGGGTGCAGCCCCGGTCCGCCATGTCCCGCAGCAGCTTCTGTACCTCCCAGGACTCGGGGGTGGTGCGGTGGGCGGGGACGATCTCCTCCCCGATCATGTTCTGGTTGGTGCCCATGAGCCCCACCTTTGCCCCCAGCACCTGCTCCAGCATGGCCTTGAGGAGATAGGTGGTGGTGGTCTTGCCGTTGGTGCCGGTGACGCCGATGACGGTCAGGGCGTCGGCCGGGCGGCCAAACCAGTTGGCGGACACCGCCGCCAGGGCGGCCCGGGTATCCCCGGCGATGAGCCAGGGCCCGGGCCCGTCGGGGGCCTTATGGCAGATGACCGCCGCCGCCCCCTTCTCCACCGCCTCATGGAGGAATTGGTGGCCGTCGGTCTTGTAGCCGGTGAGGGCCACAAAGAGCTCCCCCGGCCGGATGGTGCGGGTGTCGTAGCTGATTCCTGAAATTTCCACATCCTCGTCCACGGAGCCCCCAAGGAGGGCCACGCCGGACAAAAGCGCCTTCAGTCTCATGCTGTCACCCCTCACTCTGTGTGCCGATATCAGAATCTTCGCTTCAGCCCGGTCCGGGAATGCTCCCGGACCGGGCTGGTCGCCTTGGGAAATGCCGTCCGCTCAGAAGCCTGCGCCGGCGGTGGTGGCGGTGTTGTCCATGAACTGGACCTCCACCACGGTGCCCCGGTCCACCATGGTGCCGGCGGCGATGGACTGGCCGGCGGCGATGGTGCTGGAGGTGTAGTAGTCGGACACGCCGGTGGCCTTCATGTACAGGCCCAGGTTGCTGAGGGTCTGGCGCACCGTCTCAGGAGACTTGCCCGACAGGTCGGGCACCTCCACCTGGTCGGTGGGCTTGGCCTCGCCCAGGTAGAGCACCATCTCGCTGCCGCCGGGGATGGACGCGCCCTGGATGGGGATCTGGTCGGTGACGGTCTCGCCGCTGCCCACGGTGCGCACCGTAAGCCCGGCGGCCTCCGCCTTGGCCTGGGCGTCGGCCACGGACAGGCCCACCACGCTGGGGGCCAGCACGTCGGCGCCCGAGAGCTCCTCGGCGGTGTACTGCTTCTCCACGCCCATGTAGTCCAGGATGTTGGCCAGCAGCTCGCCGGCCCGGGTGGCGCCCATGACGCCGCCGCTGATGTAGTAGCCGCCGGAGGTGTAGTTGCTGCCGGGGGACACGGGCTTGGGGTTATCGAAGGCGATGAGGATCACCACCTGGGGGTCGTCCGCGGGGGCGAAGCCCAGGAAGGAGACGATGGTGTGGTCGTCTTCCAGGGTCTCGGAGGAGCCGGTCTTGCCGCCGATGCGGTAGCCCGCCTGGTAGGCGTTCTTGCCGGTGCCGCCGTTGACCACGCCCTCCAGGATGGTGCGGCACTTCTCGCTGGTGGCCTCGCTGACCACCTGGCGGCGCTCGGTGGGCTCGGTGCTCTGGAGCACGTTGCCGTCGGCGTCGGTGATGGACTCCAGCACATAGGGCTGCATCAGGTGGCCGCCGTTGATGACGGCGGAGGCGGCGGTGATGAGCTGGATGGGGGTCACGTTGAAGCGCTGGCCGAAGGAGGCGGTGGCCAGGGAGGCCTCGCCGTAGGGGCCGGTGAACCAATCACGGGACCACACCGTACTGCCCGCCTCGCCCTGCATGTCGATGCCGGTGAGCTCCAGGAAGCCGAAGTCCTCCAGGTAGTCGTAGAACTTCTCCGCGCCCAGCCGCTGGCCGATGGCGATGAAGGCCGGGTTGCAGGAGTTGGCCACCGCCTTGGCCAGGGTCTGGGTGCCGTGGCCTTTGCGGTCGGAGCAGCGGATGGTGCTGCCGGCGATGACCACCGAGCCGGTGCAGTTGAAGGTGTCGCTCTCGCTGACCACGCCCTCCTCCAGGGCGGCGGCCAGCACCACGGACTTGAAGGTGGAACCGGGCTCGTAGGTGTCGTTGATGGCCTTGTTGCGCCACTGGAGCAGCTGGGCCTCGCCCAGGGCCTCTTTATACTCGTCGCTGTCCTCCCCGTAGGTGCTCTTGAGGGTCTCCAGCTCGGCCAGGGTGTCCGGGTCGGTGACCTGGCTGGGGTTGTTCAGGTCGTAGGTGGGGGAGTTGGCCCAGGCCAGGATGGCCCCGGTGTTGGGGTCCATGGCGATGGCAAAGCCGCCGTTCTGCACGTCGTACATCTCGATGCCCTTCTCCAGGGCCCGCTCGCAGTAGTACTGGATGGTGGCGTCAATGGTGAGATTCAGGTTGTTGCCGTCGGTGGCGTCGTAGTAGTTCTCGTAGCGGGAGAGCATCTCGGTACCGTTGCCGTTCTTGGCGGTCACCACCCGGCCGGTCTCGCCGGAGAGCACGCTGTCGTAGTAGGCCTCCATGCCGTAGGCGCCCTCGTTCTCCGAGTTGACGAAGCCGATGACCTGGGCGGCCAGGCTGGAGTGGGGGTAGTACCGCTTGGAGGTGGGGGTGGAGTAGAGGGCGTTGGACAGGCCGTACTCCAGCTTGAAGGCCATGACCTGCTCGTTCACGTCCTGCTCCACCTTGGCGGCCAGGCGCACGTAGGAGGTGTCCTTCTGGAGGCGGAGGAGAATGGTGTCCTTGTCCATGCCCAGGATCTCCGCCAGGCCGGACGCCACCGCCTCGTCGGTGGGCTCGGGGCCGGGGGCCGTCTTGCTCTCCCCCTTCTGATAGGCCTCCACCTTTTTCTGGTAGTTCTCCTGGACGGTGTTCAGGTCCCGGGGGGAGACAATGATATCGTAGGCCGTGGAACTCAGGGCCAGGGGGGTGCCCTTGCTGTCATAGATGGTGCCCCGGTTGGCCGTCACCGCCACGTCCCTGGTCTGCTGGCCGATGGCCAGCTCCTGGTAGTACTCATGGTTGGTGATTTGGAGGTTGTACAGCCGCACCAGCAGGGGGATGAAGATCACCACGCCGAAGATGGCCATCAGGAAGATGGTGCGCCCCAGGATGGTGCGGTTTCCCCGCCGGTCGGGCTGCTGCTTCTGTTTCTTTTCGCCGTTCATCATGCGATCACCTCTGTGCCTGTAAAAACGCGCTGACTGTTTTCTCTCTATGAGGCCGGGCGTCCGGGGACGGCTGAGCGGCCGCCCCTGTGCTCCCTGCTCAACGGTTTTCACTTCCGTCGCTCTTTCCCCACTGAAATATGGAGGGCGTAAGAAAATTTTATTTTCTTACGCCCTCTCTGTGTGGGCTGCGGGTGCAACCCTTTTTCTCTTTTCGGGTCTTACAAAACTATATGGGGTGGCTCACTTGAAATATTCCACCACATTGCCCAGGATGTTCTGGATGCCCTGGAGGGCGCCGTTCAGGCCCTGGACCGGGGTCTCCTCGTCGTTGAACAGCACCACGCTGTCCGGCTCGGACAGGTCCAGGTAGAGGATCTGCCCCGCCTGAGGCTTGACCATGGTGCCGTCGGACGTCACCGCGGTCTCGATGCTGGCCAGGTCAAAGGCCAGCTCGTACTGGGTGCGCAGGTAGCTCTCCTGCTCCTCCAGCTCGGACAGGTCGCTCTTCAGGCTGGCGATATCGTCGGACAGGGTGGTGAGCTGGATGGAGCTGAACAGCACCAGCACGGCAAACACGCCGATGGCCAGGAAGCCCACCACCGCGAAGGGGGAGACGGCCCCCGCCTCCCGCACCCGGGCTTTGGGCCGGACTGCCGCCCGCTCTCTGGGCCGGACCAGGGGGCGGGTCCCGGTCTGCTCTCCGCCCCGGAGGGGCCGGGCAGCCGTATCGGTGTAGCTCAGGTCGTAGGCCACGCTGTCATAGGTGGCGCGGGGCGTGTTATATCGTCTTCTTCGGGCTGCGGCAGTTGCCATGGGGCGTCCACTCCATTCTTTTGCAGATGCATTGGGGAAGGTGTTCCCTTTTCTCTCATTTACAGTTTCTCCGCAATCCGCAGCTTGGCGCTGCGGGCGCGGGCGTTCTCATTCAGTTCTTCCTCGCCGGACACGATGGGCTTTTTATTCACCAGCCGGATGACCGGCTTCTTCCCGCACACACACACCGGGAAGTCCGGGGGACAGGTGCAGCCCTTGGCAAAGGCGGCGAAGGCGTTTTTCACGATCCGATCCTCCAGCGAGTGGAAGGAGATGATGGCCAGCCGTCCGCCGGGCGCCAGCGCGGGCACAGCCGCCTGGATCAGCCTGTCCACCGCGGAGAGCTCGTCGTTGACCGCGATGCGGATGGCCTGGAAGGACCGCTTGGCCGGGTGCTGCTTCTCCCGCAGGGCGTGGGCAGGCATGGCCGAGCGGATGATGTCCACCAGCTGAAGGGTGGTCTCAATGGGGGCCTTCTCCCGGGCGCGGACAATGGCCGCGGCAATGGCGGGGGCATACCGCTCCTCGCCAAACTGGAACAGGATCCGCCGGAGCTCCTCCTGGGGCCACTCGTTGACCACCGTTCTGGCAGTAAGCGCCTCGGACTGGTCCATCCGCATGTCCAACGGGGCGTCAGCCATATAGGAGAAGCCCCTGCTGGCGTCGTCCAGCTGGGGGGAGGACACGCCCAGGTCGGCCAGCACGCCGCTCAGGTTGTCCAGCTTCAGCCGGTCCAGAATGTCCGCCAGGTCGCCAAAGTTGCCGTGGACCAGAGTCACCCGGTCCATCAGGCCCTCCAGCCGCCCGGGTGCCGCGTCCAGGGCGGCCTGGTCCCGGTCGATGCAGATGAGCCGGCCGGTGGTGAGCCGCCGGGCGATCTCCCGGGAGTGGCCCGCCCGGCCCAGGGTGGCGTCCACATAGACGCCCGCCGGGTCGATATTCAATCCGTCGATGCACTCCTGGAGCAGCACCGGCTTGTGGGAAAATTCCATCTCACTCATATTACAGCCCCAGCCCCTTGAGGATGGCGTTCATCTTCTCGGGGGTGATCTCCTCCTGTTTCTCCTGCCAGCGCTCGGCGCTCCAGATCTCCGCCCGGTTGTGGACGCCGGTGATGACCGCGTCCTTCTCCAGTCCAGCGAACTTCCGCAGCATGGCCGGGATGACGATCCGGCCCTGGCTGTCCGGCTCGCACTTGGCGGCGTTGGCGAACAGGGGGCGCATGGCCACCGACTCCGTCATGGGCAGGGCGGCGAATTTGGCGGTAAAGGTGTCCCAGGTCTCCTGGGGATAGACGGCCAGGCAGCCGTCAATACCCATGGTGACGTAGAGGGTGTCCCCCAGCTCACGGCGGAGCTGGGCGGGAATGAACAGGCGGCCTTTGGCATCGAGGCTGTGCTCGTACGTGCCGGTGGCGCTCATCATTCCCCTTCACCTCTCCTCCACTTTCCCCCCTCTGGGCAATGGCAGGCTCCATTTTCCCCCACCAGTGTTTTTAGTATAATTGTTATGTAACCAAAATGCAACCCTTTTTTAACTCTTTTTTCCCTCCCAACCCCGGTATTTTCGTGTGAAAACAAGTGATTTCCGCACAAGAAACGTATGTTCGATTACTTTTGTAAACAGGAACCAGCGACCAATTTTCCTGTTTTATGTCTCCTTTCCGCCAAAGGAGAGAAAGCTCGTTACTTTTTCCACATTTACGCCCGTTTTTTTATTTTCGCGTTACCGTCTGATTCGACATTTTCTGACCGGCGGTAAATTTTCCGCCCCCTGTTTTTCCGCCCCCGCCCTGTTCAACTTCCAGATCATGTGATATAATGCTTTCCGTTGTTTTCGGCACCCATCCTGCCGCATCTTTTCAATGAGGTGAACCATATGCTGCGCTTTGCACACTTTAATTTCAACGTTCTGGACCTGGACAAGTCCCTGGCCTTCTACCGGGACGCCCTGGAGCTCTCCCCGGTGCGCACCAAGGAGGCGGCGGACGGCTCCTTCAAGCTGGTGTACCTGGGAGACGGGGAGACCGGCTTTGAGCTGGAGCTGACCTGGCTGAAGGACCGCACTGAGCCCTACGACCTGGGGGAGTGCGAGTTCCACCTGGCCTTTGTCACCGACCGCTACGACGAGCTCTACCGCCGCCACAAGGATATGGGCTGCGTCTGCTTCGAGAACCCGGCCATGGGCATCTACTTCATCGAGGACCCGGACGGCTACTGGATCGAGATCGTCCCCGCCAAGGGGTGACCCATGGCCAGGACCTCTGACGGCCGCCTGGCCTACGCCGACCTGCTGCGGGTGCTCTCCATCGCGGCGGTGGCGGTCATCCATGTGGTGAGCCTGTGGATCTACGACGTGCCCGTGGGCAGCGGCGCGTGGGATATATATAATGTATACGACAGTCTGGTGCGCTGGTGCGTGCCCGTGTTCGTCATGCTCTCCGGCATGTTCCTGCTGGACCCCAAGAAGAGCCTGACCCTGCCCAGGCTGTTCTTCCACCATATCCTGCGCATTTTCGTGGCCCTGGTGGTGTGGGGCGCGGTGTACGCCATCGTGGACTTCGGCCGGGTGGGCGGCGCCTTCACCTGGGAGAGCGTCCGCTCCGCTCTGTACACCGCCCTGCTGGGCACCACCCACTACCACCTGTGGTTCCTCTATGTGATCCTGGGCCTCTACCTGGTGACCCCCATCCTCCGGGCCTTTGTCCAGGGGGCCTCCCGGAAGGACTTCCACTACTTCTTCCTGCTGTGCTTCGTGGTGGCCTACCTGCTGCCCACCCTGCTCCAGCTCCGGCCCAGCCAGACCGTCTCCACCTACCTCTCCCGGCTCAATCTGCACATGGTCATGGGCTATGTGGGGTACTACGTGGCGGGGTACTACCTGAAGACCTTCCCCCTGGGCCGGGTGGCGGAGATCATCATCTACCTGCTGGGCATCGGCGGAGCGGCGGCCACCATCTGGGGTACCCGGGTGCTCTCCCTCCGGAGCGGCGCCCTGTCCGGCGCCCTCTACGACTACATGACCCCCAATGTGGCGGCCATGGCGGTGGCGGTGTTCGTGCTGTTCCGGTACCTGCTGGGGGTGAGCGACGAGGGCTCCCGGCGGCAGAGCCTGTCCGGTCTGGTCAAAATCACCTTCGGCGTCTACCTGGTCCACGACCTGTTCCTCATCGTCTACCGCCACTTCGGCATTACCCGGCTGCCCCTGCCGCCGGTGCTGGCGGTGCCCGCCGTCACCGCCCTGGTATTGATCCCCTCGGCGGCGGCGGCCTGGCTCATCAGCAAGATCCCTTTTGCGGGCCGCTATCTCACCTGACGGCCCCAATCTTCACGAAGGAGTTCGACCCATGCTTTTTTCCAGCTCTGTGTTCCTGTTTCTGTTCCTGCCGGTGGTGCTTCTGGTGTACTACCTCCCCCTGCGCAAGTGGCGGCAGGGACAGAACATCTTCCTGACCCTGGCCTCCCTGTTCTTCTATGCCTGGGGTGAGCCCTGGTTCGTCGTGGTGATGATGGGCTCCATTATGGCCAACTACCTGTTCGGCCTGTGGGTTGCCGCCTGGAAGAACCACGGCCGCAGCCTGCGGCTCCCGGTCACCATCGCAGTGATCTGCAACCTGTCCATCCTGTTCATCTTCAAATACCTGACCTTTGTCCTCACCAACCTGAACCTGCTGGGCTTCCAGCTGACGGTACCCGTCATCAACCTGCCCATCGGCATCTCCTTCTTCACCTTCCAGGCCATGAGCTATGTGCTGGACGTGGCCCGGGGCCGGGGACAGGCCCAGAAGAGCCTGCTCAACGTGGGGCTGTACATCTCCTTCTTCCCCCAGCTCATCGCCGGTCCCATCGTGAAGTACGAGACGGTGGCCGAGGAGATCCTCCACCGCCGGGAGAACTGGGACGACTTCACCGCCGGTGTCCAGCGCTTCCTTGTGGGCCTGGGGAAGAAGGTCATCCTGTCCAACCAGCTGGCCGTTGTGGCCGACGCCGCCTTCAACCACGGCCAGCCCCAGTCGGTGGCCTTCGCCTGGCTGGGCGCCGTATGCTACATCCTCCAGCTCTACTACGACTTCGGCGGCTACTCCGACATGGCCATCGGCCTGGGCCGCATGTTCGGCTTCCACTTCCTGGAGAACTTCGACTACCCCTACATCTCCACCTCGGTCACCGAGTTCTGGCGCCGGTGGCACATCTCCCTCACCTCCTGGTTCCGGGACTACGTCTACTTCCCCCTGGGCGGCAGCCGGGTGGACAAGAAGTGGAAGGTGGTACGCAACATCTTTGTGGTGTGGCTCCTCACCGGCATCTGGCACGGCGCCAACTGGACCTATGTGGTCTGGGGCCTGATGAATTACGCGCTGCTCATGCTGGAGAAGTACGGCGGCATGGGCAAGGGCTGGCCCAAGGCCATCGGCTGGTTCTACACCCAGGCGGCCTTTGTGCTCACCTGCGTGGTGTTCCGGTCCGACTCCCTGTCCGCCGCCGGTTCCTACTTCCTCTCCCTGTTCCATATCGGCTCCATGCCGGTGTGGAGCAGTCAGGCGGCCCTCTACCTGCGGGAGTACTGGGTCATCCTGCTGGGCGCCGTGCTCTGCGCCGCCCCCACCGCCACCTGGATTCGGAAAAAGCTGACCGTCACAGCAAACGGCAAGCTGCTGCCGGTGTGGGACTGCCTGTCCACCCTGGCCCTGCTGGCGGTCTTTGTGGTGGCCGTGTGCTTCACCATCAAGGGCACCTACAACCCCTTCATCTACTTTAATTTCTAAGGAGGACGCACCATGAGCAAACTGAAACGCAATCTCACCGCCGTCCTCTTCCTGCTGGGCATCGCCGCCGGACTGGTGGTGGCCGTGACCGCCTTCTTCAGCGGCAGCGGCAACCTGCGGGCCGAGTTCGGCAAGCTGCGGCGGGACTTCTCCTACCTGCCCACCTTCCTCTCCGGCGCGGAGAACGCCCTGAACCAGGACCTGGACGAGGACCACTACTTCATCCAGCTCTACGGCGGCATCCAGCGGCTCATGGGCCGCCGGGTGGTGGAGGACGTGGAGGCGGACTACACCGTCATCAAGCTGAAGGACGGGGACCTGGCCTTTGAGAACCTGTACGGCGGCCCCACCGACACCCAGCCCTACGCCCAGGCCCTGGCCGAGTTCCGGGACCAGCTGGCCGAGAAGGACATCCCCCTGCTCTACGTCCAGGCCCCCCAGAAGGTGAGCCAGAGCGGCGACGAGCTGCCCGAGGGCGTCACAGACTACGGCCACGACAACACCGACCGGCTTCTGGCCTCTCTGGATGAGCTGGACGTGGACACCCTGGACCTGCGGCCCGTGCTGGAGGAGGCGGCCCAGGAGCCCGACGCCCCCCGCTTCTACTTCCGCACCGACCACCACTGGACCCCGGAGGGCGGCTTTGTGGGCTACCAGGCGGTGACGGAGCGGCTGTCGGAGATCCTGGGCTATGAGGTGGACCCGGCCCACACCGACCCGGACAGCTACACCAAGATCACCTATGAGGACTCCTTCCTGGGCAGCCAGGGCAAGCGGGTGGGCACGCTGTACACCGGCGTGGACAGCATCAACCTGTGGAAGCCCAACTTTGAGACCGACTTCACCTACTCGGTGCCCCTCAACGCCATTGAGCGCACCGGTCCCTTTGAGGAGTCCCTGCTGTTCCCGGAGCGGGTGGAGGAGATCGACTACTTCAACGGCAACCCCTACACCCTCTACGCCGGCGGCGACTACAACCTGGCCCGCATGACCAACCACCTGAACCCGGACGGTCCCCGGGTGCTGCTGGTGCGGGACTCCTACTCCTGCATCCTGGCCCCCTTCCTGGCCCTGGACTGCTCGGAGCTCATCACCATCGACCTGCGCTACTTCAAGGAAAACCTGATGGACTACATGGACTGGCTGGACCCGGACATGGTGGTAGTCATGTACTGTACCAGCTCCACCCGCCTGCCCGAGCTGTTCCAGTTCTTCGGCGCCGACGCAAAGCCGGAATTCCGCTATTGACGAGGTGAACGGATTGAACGCCACACAGCCCTCCCTCCGCAGGCTGGACCTGCACTATATCGTCATGCAGATCGGCTACTGGGCCATGTTTGCCGCCATCTGCGCCTATCTGGCCGCCCTGCTGGGGGACCGGGGCTTCTCCAACAGCCAGATCGGCCTGCTCATTGCCATCCGCTGCCTGGCGGGCATCATCTGCCAGCCCCTGCTGGGCGGCTTTGCCGACCGGCACCCGGAGATCCCCCTGAAGGTCATCGTCTCCCTGTCCCTGGCCCTGTCTCTGGCCGCCTCCCTGGTGTTCCTCCTGTGCCCCATGGGCATGGCAGGCACCGCCCTGGTCCTCATCATCCTGGGCGGCTTTGAGATCTCCGCCTACCCCCTGATGGACGCCATGGCCATCCAGTTCATCAACGCGGGCATGCCCATCCGGTACAGCCTGGGCCGGGGCATCGGCTCCATGGCCTACGCGGTGGTGTGCGTGCTCCTGGGCCTCCAGACCCAGTCCATGGGCGTGGAGAGCACCCTCATCACCCACACGGTGCTGGTGGCGGCGGTCATCGCCCTGACCATCTCCTACCCCACCTTCCGCGCCGCGCCTGCGGCAGCGGACGCGCCGCCGGCGGAGCAGCCCCACTCGGTGTGGTACCTGCTGAAGAGCAATCCCCCCTTCACCCTCATGCTGGTGGCCATCCTGCTGGGCCTCACCGCCTGCCTGCCCATGTCCAACTTCCTGGTCAACGTGGTGGAGAGCCGGGGCGGCAACAGCGCCGACCTGGGCGTGGCGCTGTTTATCATGGGCGGCTTTGAGCTGCCCACCGCCTTCTTCTTCCAGCGCATGCTCCACCGCCTGGGCAGCGGGCGCCTCATCCTCATCAGCATGCTCTTCACCGCCCTGAAGGCGGTGGCCCTGCTGCTTTCCTTCAACCTGGCCACCGTGTTCCTGGCCCAGCCCCTCCAGATGCTGGGGTACGGCCTGTTCACCCCGGCGTCGGTGTACTTTGTCAACGAGTCGGTGCCCGAGGCCGACCGGGTACGGGGCCAGACGGTGATGATGGTAGCCTCCAACGGCATGGGCGGCATGCTGGGCAGCTATATCAGCGGCTTGGCCCTGGACGCGGGGGCCTCCCTGCCCATGGGCGGGGCCAACCTGATGCTGCTGTGCTGTCTGACGCTGGGCGTCGCCGCCACCGTGCTGGCCGCCGCCGCGCTGGCCCTGGGCCGGCGCAGTCAGAGAACGCGCTGAAAAGCAGGGCCAAATGGCCCTGCTTTTCTTTTTTCTCCATATTCTTATCCAAAAAGTTCTGTTTTGCTCTTCCCAACAGCTCCGTCCTCATGATATAATGTTTCCACATATGGTACAGGCAGCCAAATTTTCGGAGTTGGAGAGCGTTTGACATGAGCCAAAACCGTCCCTCGCCCCGTCCCCTGCCCAAAATCGGCATGCGCAACATCAAGACGGCCACCGCGGCCGCTCTGTGTGCCCTGGTGTACTTCTTTCTGGACCGCAGCCCCGCCTTTGCCTGCATCGGCGCCATCTTCGGCATGGGCAGCGATCTGGAGAACTCCCGGCTCCACGGCGGCAACCGCCTCTTCGGCACCCTCATCGGCGGACTGCTGGGCATGGCGCTGTTCCGGGTGTACCTGATCTTCTACCCGGACGGCGGCCACTCTCTGCTGCTGGTGCCTCTGGTGTTTGTGGGCGTGGTGATCCTCATTCTCCTGTGCCAGATTTTCTGGGTGGGCGGCGTGCAGCCCGGCGGCGTGGTGCTGTGCATCCTGCTGTTCAACACCCCGGTGGACTCCTACGTCAGCTACGCCCTCAACCGCATCCTGGACACCGCCATCGGCGTGGTGGCGGCCATGGCGGTCAACAGCCTGTTCCCCGGCGGCTTCACCTTCCAGCACCTGAAGGAGCACCACCTCCGCTCCCTGGAGAAGAAGCGCCAGCGGCTGAAGGATCGCCTGAGCCGCATGGTCTCCGACGATGACCAGGACGGCGGCCTGCCCACCTGCGAATAGCACAAGACCCGGTGTACGGAACCATGGTTCCGTACACCGGGTCTTCTTATGCCAGGCCCAGCAGGGCTCTGGCCCGGCGGAGCAGCTTCAGGTACACGTAGTCCATCTGCCACTCGTTGGTCAGCTCGGTAAGGCGGTCGGCGGGCAGCCAGGCCACGCCGGTGTTCTCCCCCTCCCGGACGGCGAGGGCGTCGTCCTCGTCGGCGGTCAGCAGGTAGGACACGTTCAGGTGCTGGTGGGCCGCCACGTATTTTCCCCGCTTCACGTGGCCCCACACGGGCAGGATGTCCAGGGAGGCAATGGCGGGCGAGAGGGGGCGCACATGGGTGACGCCGGTCTCCTCCCTGGCCTCCCGCAGGGCCACGGCGAGCAGGTCCCCGTCCCCGTCGGCGTGGCCGCCGGTCCAGGCCCATACCTTATAGATGTTGTGGTGGGCCATGAGCACCTTGGAGGCGTCGGCGTTGACCACAAAGCCGGAACTGGTGATGTGGGCGTACTCGTTGCGGCGGGTGAGCACAGTGTCGGGGTACTGGTCCACGTACTCCAGGATGATCCGTTTGTCGGTCTCCTCCTGCTCGTCCCGGGGGCGATAGGCCCGGATATCGTCGGCGTACACTGTTTTACCCCCTTCTCCGGTAGGTGGCGTAGTGGAAGGTCAGCCCGTCCGACTCCAGCGGCGGTTCCTCCTCCGCCAGCTCCCACTCCGGCAGGGCGTCCAGGTCGGGGAACCAGGCGTCGGCCTCAAAGGCGGCGTGGATTTTGGTGATATAGGCGGTGTCGCACCAGTCCAGGGCTTCCCGGTACACCTGGGCCCCGCCGATAACAAAGGTGTCCGCCGGACAGGCCCCTTTGGCCTCCTCCAGGCTGTGGAGCACCAGGGCGTTTTCCACCTTGCAGTCCCGATTGGTGGAGAGAATATAGTTCTGCCGCCCCGGGAGGGGCTTGCCGCCGGGGAAGGTCTCCAGGGTCTTCCGCCCCAGCAGCACCGGGTGCCCCAGGGTCAGGGTTTTGAACCGCTTCAGATCGGGGGAGATCCGGGCCAGCAGCTTATTTTGATATCCAATGGCCCAGTTCTGATCCACCGCTGCGATCAGGTACATTTAGCCTTCCTCCTTGATAAAGTCCAGAAATTCCGCCCAGTGCTCCTCGTCAAACACCGGGATGCCCGCGCCCTTGAGCCGGGCGGCGGCAACGCCGTCGCCGGGGACCTTCCGTCCGGTGAAGGTGCCGTCGTAGACGACGCCGCTGCCGCAGGAGGGGCTGCGGGCCTTCAGCAGGGCGCATTGGCAGCCCATCAGCCGGGCCAGCTCCTCCGCCTGGGCCGCGCCCCGGACATACTGCTCCGTCACGTCCCCGCCGTCCCGGGTGAGCACCCGCTCCCCCACCCGCTCGGCGGGGGGACGGGGCGTGGGCAGGCCCCCCAGCTGCTCGGGGCACACGGGCACAAAGTGCAAATCCCCCCGCTTCAGCAGCTCCGCCAGGGGAGGAAACGCCTTCCCGTCGCCGCTGTACCGGCAAATCAGGCCCAGCAGGCAGGCCGACACCAGAATCCGCATATGGGTCCCTCCTTACACCGCCACCGGGATCTTCACATCCAGGGGGTGGCACTGGTAGCCCTCCAGCTTCAGGCTGTCCCGGGTGAAGGCGTAGAAGTCGTCCACCGCCGGGTCCATCCACAGCGTGGGGGCCTCGTAGGGCTTGCGGGCGATGATCTCCTCCACGATGGGCACATGCCGGTCGTAGATGTGGGCGTCGGCGATGACGTGGACCAGCTCCCCCGCCTCCAGGCCGGACACCCTGGCCAGCATGTGGACCAGGGCGGCGTACTGCATCACGTTCCAGCCGTTGGCGGTGAGCATGTCCTGGCTGCGCTGGTTGAGGATGGCGTTGAGGGTCCTGCCCGTCACGTTGAAGGTCATGGACCAGGCGCAGGGATAGAGGGCCATCTCGTAGAGGTCGTGGTGGTTGTAGATGCTGGTGATGATCCGCCGGGAGGCGGGGTTGTGCTTCAGGTCGTAGAGCACCCGGTCCACCTGGTCGAACTCCCCCTCGGGGTAGACGTGCTTCACCCCCAGCTGGTAGCCGTAGGCCTTGCCGATGGAGCCGTTCTCATCGGCCCAGGCGTCCCAGATGTGGCTGTTCAGGTCGTGGATGTTGTTGGACTTCTTCTGCCAGATCCACAGCAGCTCGTCCAGGGAGCTCTTAAAGGCCATCTTCCGGATGGTCTGGACGGGAAACTCCTTCCGCAGGTCGTACCGGTTCACCACGCCGAAGAGCTTGATGGTGTGGGCGGGGGAGCCGTCGTCCCACCGGGGGCGCACCGCCTGGTCCGTGTCCCAGGTCCCGTGGGCGAGGATGTCTTTGCAGTTCTGGATAAATCGCTCGTCGGCGTAACTCATGTGGGTTCCTCCTGTCGTGTTCATACCGGTCTATTTTATTATATCGGGCAGTCCTCCGCAAGCCTTTTCGTCCTGTTCCCTCTTGGCGCTTCCCGGTCTTTATGATAGAATGGAAAAAACGTCCCCTCGGCTGACGACATAATGAGGTGAAGTGGATGCACGATATCCGGGCCCAAAAGGGCCGTTTTCTGCTCCGGGCCCTGCTGTGGCTGATTTTTGTGGCCCAATTTGCCCAGGCGCTCATCCCGCTCATCCGCGCTGGCGGCGGAGAGGAGCCGCTGCCGCTTCTCTCCGCTCTGGCCTCCCTGCTGCCCTCGGCCGTGGTGCTGTGGGCCCTCTACCGGGGCAACCGGGCCGCCCTGGTGGTGTTCTGCCTCATCGGCTTTGAGCAGCTGGCCGCCTTCAGCAACTGGATCCTGCCCCGGTACCAGGAGGCCATGGCCCCCACCGACTCCCTGGGCGCCGCCTCCCTGGCCCTCTCGGTCATCGACCTGGTCCTGCGGCTGATTGTGCTCTACCAGATGTTCTCCGGCTCCTACGTGCCCGTCTGGCTGGAGTGCCGCCGGGACATGCGGCGCAGAAAGGACCTGGTGCTGGAGCTGGTGCTCTTCGCCCTGAGCGTTCTGGCTGTTCTGGCCCTATTTTTCCTCCTCCTGTAACAGAAAACGCCTGGCCGCCCTCCCGGATGGGAGAGCAGCCAGGCGCTTTTTATCCTCTGGTCTTACCAGATCAGGGTGGCGAAGTAGTCGTCGGGGGTCTCGGCGCGGCGGATCAGCTCGGTGGAGCCGTCCTCCTTCAGCAGCACCTCGGCGGAGCGCAGGCGGCCGTTGTAGTTGTAGCCCATGGAGAAGCCGTGGGCGCCGGTGTCGTGGATGACCAGCAGGTCGCCCAGGTCGATCTCAGGCAGCATCCGGTCCACGGCGAACTTGTCGTTGTTCTCGCACAGGGAGCCGGTGACGTCGTACTTGTGGTCGCAGGGGGCGTTCTCCTTGCCCATGACGGTGATGTGGTGATAGGCGCCGTACATGGCGGGGCGCATCAGGTTGGCGGCGCAGGCGTCCACGCCCACGTACTCCTTGTAGGTGTGCTTGAAGTGGGTGGCCTTGGTCACCAGGTGGCCGTAGGGGGCCAGCATGAACCGGCCCAGCTCGGTGAAGATGGCCACATCCCCCATGCCAGCGGGGGTGAGGATGGCCTCGTACTGCTTGCGCACCCCCTCGCCGATGGCGGCGATGTCGTTGGCGGGCTGCTCGGGGCGGTAGGGCACGCCCACGCCGCCGGACAGGTTGATGAAGCGGATGTCGCAGCCGGTCTCCTTCTTCAGGTCCACGGCCAGCTGGAACAGGATGCCCGACAGGGTGGGGTAGTACTCGTTGCTCAGGGTGTTGGAGGCCAGGAAGGCGTGGATACCGAAGTGCTTGGCGCCCATGGCCTTCAGCTTCTTGAAGCCCTCAAAGAGCTGCTCCCGGGTGAAGCCGTACTTGGCCTCTCCGGGGTTGTCCATCACCTGGAAGCCCTCCTCGGACGCGCCGATGGAGAAGGTGCCGCCGGGATTGAAGCGGCAGGAGATGGTCTCGGGGATGTAGCCGATGGTGTCCTTGAGGAAGTCGATGTGGGTGAAGTCGTCCAGGTTGATGGTGGCGCCCAGCTTGGCGGCCAGGACGAACTCCTCGGCGGGGGTGTCGTTGGAGGAGAACATGATCTCGCTGCCGGAGAAGCCGCAGCGGTCGGCCATCATCAGCTCGGTGAGGGAGGAGCAGTCGGTGCCGCAGCCCTCCTCATGGAGGATCTTCAGGATGGTGGGGTTGGGCGTGGCCTTGACGGCGAAGTACTCCTTGAAGCCCGGATTCCAGGCGAAAGCGGCCTTCAGCTTCCGGGCGTTCTCCCGGATGCCCTTCTCATCGTAGAGATGGAACGGGGTGGGGTAGGTTTTGGTCATTTCCTGGAGCTGCTCCAGGGTAACGAAGGGCTTTTTCATGGAAGATTCACTCCCCGATATAATTTTACCTGGCGGACCCACAGGTCGAATACAGGCATATTGATAAAAACTCAGATTTTATATTACATAAATCGGGCCAAAATGTCAATCTGCTAAACTCACAAGCCTGTCCGGTCTTTTTTCCGTCCTTTTGCCGAAACGTCAGAAAACGACAGAAGTCCTCTTTCCCTCTTGCATCCGGCAGCCGGTTCTGCTATGATATCCCGGATGCTGAAAGGAGGGAACCGTCATGACGCTGTCTTGCTTTGCCAATCGCCTTTACGGCCCCTTCCTTTCCGTTTTCATCTGACAATCACCCAGGTGATTGTTTTTTTTTGCCCTCACAGGCAGTGTGTGTCCGCAACGTGAAGAAGGGAGAATCCACATGAATCAGCAAGAACCCATCCGCGACGCCCGGACCCTGGGCATCCCCAAGATGCTCATCCTGGGCCTCCAGCACATGTTCGCCATGTTCGGCGCCACCATCCTGGTGCCCATCATTGTCAGCAAGCAGTACGGCCTGCCCCTGAGCATCCAGACCACCCTGTTCTTCGCCGGAATCGGCACCCTCTTCTTCCACCTGTGCGCCAAGCTGAAGGTCCCCGCCTTTCTGGGCTCCTCCTTCGCCTTCCTGGGCGGCTTTGAGATGGTGAGCAAGCTGGACACCGGCGCCTACGCTACCATGTCCGCCACCGACAAGCTGGCGCGGGCCTGCGGCGGCATCGTTATCGCCGGACTGCTCTACCTGATCCTGGCCCTCATCATCAAGCTGGCCGGCGTGAAGAAGGTCATGCGCTTCCTGCCCCCCGTGGTCACCGGCCCCATCATCGTGTGCATCGGCCTGTCCCTGGCCCCCAGCGCCATCTCCAACGCCTCCACCAACTGGCCCCTGGCCATCATCGCCCTGGCCATCATTGTGGTGTGCAACATCTGGGGCAAGGGCATGGTGAAGATCATCCCCATCCTGCTGGGCGTGGTGGGCGCCTACATCGTGGCCCTCATCATGCACATGAGCGGCATGACCAACCCCGACGGCAGCGCCATCCTGGACTTCACCGAGGTGGCCAGCGCCTCCATCCTGGGCCTTCCCCCCTTCCATCTGGCCAGCTTTGACCTGACCGCCATCCTGGTCATGGCCCCCATCGCCATCGCCACCATGATGGAGCACATCGGCGACATGTCCGCCATCTCCGCTACGGTGGGCGAGCAGTTCATCGAGGACCCCGGCCTCCACCGCACCCTGGTGGGCGACGGCATCGCCACCGCCCTGGCCGGCATGTTCGGCGGCCCCGCCAACACCACCTACGGTGAGAACACCGGCGTTCTGGAGCTGTCCAAGGTCTACGACCCCCGGGTCATCCGCATCGCCGCCTGCTTTGCCATCGTCCTCAGCTTCATCCCCAAGGTGGCCGATGTCATCGGCTCCCTGCCCGCCTCCATCATCGGCGGCATCTCCTTCATCCTCTACGGCATGATCTCCGCCATCGGCGTGCGCAACATCGTAGAGAACCAGGTGGACTTCACCAAGTCCCGCAACCTGATCATCGCCGCCGTCATCCTGGTGTGCGGCCTGGGCTTCTCCGACGGCATCACCTTCGTGGTGGCGGGCACCTCCATCACCCTCACCGGCCTGGCCATCGCCGCCCTGGCCGGCATCATCCTCAACGCCATCCTCCCCGGCAAGGACTATGTCTTCGGCGCCAACCCCACCGGCGACCAGAACCGCGGCATCCACCGGTAAACAATCCAACTGAGAAAGAACGCCCCGACCGCATCTGCGGCCGGGGCGTTTTCCTTATCTTATCTTCTATTATTCCCGCACCCTCAGCTGCCAGAAGGCCACGGCGCTGGCGGCGGCCACGTTCAGGGAGTCCACCCCGTGGGACATGGGGATGCGCACGGTGTAGTCACAGTGGGCGATGGTGGACCGGCACAGGCCGTCTCCCTCGGTACCCAGCACGATGGCCAGCTTGTCCTCCGCCATCAGGGCAGGGTCGTCAATGGATACCGAGTCGTCGCTCAGGGCCATGGCGGCGGTCTTGAAGCCCATGGCATTGAGCCGGGAGAGGCCCCGCTCCGGCCAGTCAGAGGGGCTGTCCCCGATACGGGTCCAGGGGATCTGGAACACGGTGCCCATGCTCACCCGTACCGCCCGGCGGTACAGCGGGTCGCAGCAGGTGGGAGTGACCAGCACAGCGTCCATGTGCAGCGCCGCGGCGGAGCGGAAGATGGCCCCCACGTTGGTGGAGTCCACAATGCCCTCCAGCACGGCCACCCGGCGGGCCCCGGCGCACAGCTCCTCTACCGTGGGCAGCACAGGGCGGCGCATGGCGCACAGGATGCCCCGGTTCACCTGGTAGCCAGTCAGGGCGGCCAGCACTTCGTTGTCCCCGGTGTACACCGGGATATCCCCGCAGCGCTCCATGATCTCCCTGCCCTGGCCTGCCAGGTGCTTGCGCTCCATCAGCAGGGACAGGGGCTGGTATCCGGCCTCCAGCGCCCGGGCGATGACCTTGGGGCTCTCAGCGATAAAGATCCCCTTCTCCGGCTCCAGCCGGTTGCGCAGCTGGGCCTCCGTCAGCCGGGTAAAGACCTCCAGCTCGGGCAGGTCCAGGCTAGTGATTTCGATCAGCTCTGCCATTGTGCTCCCCTCCACAGCTTGCACATCTGTTTTCTCTTCCGGTCCAACACCGGTAACGATATATAAGGAAAAATCCCGACTGCAAAAGCAGTCGGGATTTTGGAGGCGCCACCCAGACTCGAACTGGGGGTAAAGGTTTTGCAGACCTCTGCCTTACCACTTGGCTATGGCGCCGATTACAGATAACAGGAGCAAATAACTTGCTCCTGTTATCCTCTGTTTCTGGAGCGGGTGACGAGGCTCGAACTCGCTACCTCCACCTTGGCAAGGTGGCGCTCTACCAGATGAGCTACACCCGCGGGGGTATCTCTCTGAACCACACTATGCAGTTCAGAGAGATTTGGTGCCTCCGGTCGGAATCGAACCAACGACACGGGGATTTTCAGTCCCCTGCTCTACCAACTGAGCTACAGAGGCAAATGGCGACGCGGAAGGGACTTGAACCCTCGACCTCCGGCGTGACAGGCCGGCGTTCTAACCAACTGAACTACCACGCCACATGGTAGGGGATTCAATCTGGTGGGAACAACAGGGCTCGAACCTGTGACATCATGCTTGTAAGGCATGCGCTCTCCCAGCTGAGCTATGCTCCCCTGTTGGCCGCTTTGTTTATCTCTCGTTCGCGACGAAGGTTATTATACTAAAGCCATCCCCAAATGTCAACCCTTATTTTCATCTTTTTTTCGCGGATTTTTCTCCCGCAGTCTGTTCCGCCGCTTTATACTGATTTTTATTTCTAAATCCAGACATTTATTGTGATATGGATTCAAAATTGGCTCAAATTATTTTCTCTTCTTTTTCTTTCGCCTTTTCTGTTTCTTCAATATATTTACTTTTTATTCTTATATTTCCCATTTTCCGCTAAAATATGCGAAAAAACTTTACTTTTGTCGTTTACGAACTAATTACTGGGGTTTATAATGTATCTTGGGATTGTTTCCGCGCTGACCGGCGCGGGGCTTTTTCCGCCGCGATGCTCTGATCCATCTATCATAATATCTGGAGGCGAACTGTGAGTATTTATGATGTGATCTCTCTTTTGGGCGCCATCGCAACCTTCCTCTTCGGCATGACCACCATGACCAGCGGCCTGGAGAAGCTGTCCAGCGGCCGTCTGGAATCCATCCTGGAACGACTGACCAACAACCTGTTCATGAGCGTCCTCATCGGCGCCCTGGTCACCGGCCTGGTCCACAGTTCGGCCGCCACCACCATCATGTGCGTGGGCTTCGTCAACTCGGGCATCATGAAGCTGGAGCAGACCGTGGGCATCATCATGGGCGCCAACATCGGCACCACCATCACCGCCCAGATCCTCCGTCTGGGGGACATCTCCTCGGACAACCTGCTGCTCTCCATGATGCGTCCGGAGTATTTCGGCCCCATTATGGCGGTGGTGGGCATTGTGCTCTACATGTTCATCAAGAGCGGCAAGAAGCGGATCGTGGGGCAGCTGCTGCTGGGTCTGGGTCTGCTGTTCATCAGCATGCACACCATGACCGCCGCCGTGGCCCCGCTCCAGGACGTGCCTGAGTTCCGCAACCTGTTTGTGGCCTTCTCCAACCCCCTGCTGGGCATTCTGGTGGGCGCCCTGGTCGCCGCCCTCCTCCAGAGCTCCACCGCCTCTGTGGGCATCCTGCAGGCCCTCACCTCCACCGGCGTCATCACCTTCAACATTGCCTTCCCCATCATCATGGGGCAGAACATCGGCACCTGCATCACCACCCTGATCTCCTCCATCGGCGCCAGCCGCAACGCCAGGCGCACCGCCATGCTCCACCTCTACTTCAACGTGATCGGCACCCTGGTGTTCCTGACGGCCATCTACGGGGCCCAGCTGGCGGCCACCCCTGCCGGCGGCCTGCCCTTCTGGTCCTCGGTCATGAACATGGGCGACATCGCCTCCTTCCACACCTTCTTCAACATCGGCTGCACCGTGCTCCTGCTGCCCTTCCACAAGCAGCTGGTCCGCCTGGTGGAGCGCACCGTCCCCGGCGACGAGAGCCGCGCCTTCACCATGCTGGACGAGCGTTTCCTGGCCACCCCCGCCGTGGCCCTGGAGCGGGCCCACGACGCGGTGGTCCACATGGGTACCCTGGCCCGGGACAATTACCGCATCTCCGTGGCGCTGCTGAGCCAGTACGACCCCAAAAAGGTGGAGCTGATGCGGGAGAACGAGGACACCCTGGACAAGCTGGAGGGCGCCCTGGACAACTACCTGGTCCGCCTGTCCAACCACTCCCTGTCGGCGGCGGAGAGTACCCAGGTGTCCGAGCTGCTCCACACCCTCTCCGACTTCGAGCGGATGGGCGACTACTCCGTCAATATCTCGGAGAGCGCCGCCGTACTCCACGACCGTGGCATCACCTTCACGGAGCCCGCCCAGCGGGAGCTCGCCTCCCTCACCGACGCGGTGGGCGAGGCCCTGGACAAGACCCTGGAGTGCTACACCAACCGCTCCCGGGAGCTGGCCTTCCAGGTGGAACCCCTGGAAGAGGTGGTGGACCTGCTGCGGGACGAGCTGAAAAACCGCCACATCGAGCGGTTCAAGACTGGTGCGTGCACCATTGAGCAGGGCACCCAGTTCCTGGAGCTGCTCATCAACCTGGAGCGCGTGTCCGACCACTGCTCCAACGTGGCCCTTCAGATCCTCCGCCGCACCGCCCCCAAGAACGACCTGGTCCTCACCGACACCCACGCCTATCTCCATCAGCTCCACCACGGCTCCAGCCAGAGCTTTGACGAGCTGTTCTCCTCCTATCGGGAAAAGTACATGGCCCCCATCGACGCGGCTTAAAAACAAAAAGCGGGCGTCCGCCCGCAGAAGAAGGCCCGGCAGCAAATGCTGCCGGGCCTTCTGTTTACGTGATTACATGAGCTTTACGGTGTAGTAGACGGCCATGATCAGCACCCAGGCAGTGGGGACTGCATAGTAGACCATCTCGCCCACGCCGGTGCCGATGATCAGGGAGGCGATCAGGACCACCGCCATCAGCGCGCAGCTGACGTAGATCAGGATGTAGTTGGCGGTCTTGGGCAGGAGCTCGATCTTCTTGTCCTTCAGCGTCAGGGCTCCCTCGCCGTGCTGGGCGGCGGCGGCCACGGCGGCCACGACCACCAGCACCACCACCATCAGCCCCAGGGCCACATAGGTCCGGATTCCGCTGCTGCCGGCAAACCGGATGTAGATGCCCAGCATTCCGGCCGCGCAGGTCACGGCCACGGCAAAGAACTCGGTCTGATAGATGTAGTATACAAAGGCCAGCACCGCAAACACTACGTTGGCGAAAATCAGAAACTCCACGCCGGTGGCGTTGAACTGCCACACAAGGGCGCTGTAGACGCCCAGCAGGATCAGGAACAGGCCCACGGCCCAGAAGAAGACGCCCTGCTTTCCCTTTTTCCATCGGGCCCGGGCCAGCACCAGGACCGCAACGCCTGCGATGATGCCCGCGAAGGTGACGACCTTGATGGCGGAGGCGATGGCCACCGCCAGGTTGATCCCGAACTCATCCACCGTGAAGTTGATGAAATATTTCTGCGTCATCAGCAGCAGGAACTCCAGAACCACCGCTCCCACGATCCAGTAGAGAACTTTGGTAAGCGCGATGTCCTCCTGACGCTGCTTCTCTGCCTTCAGCCGCTGCCTTTCCAGCTTTTCTCTGCTATCCATTTATCCATCTCCTATGGAAATACTCCTGCGCTGCCGGCAGGTGCGAGGAACCAATCCTCTGTATTTTACCAGAAAGTGACCTACTTTGCAACTAGAAAAACCATCCGCCCGCCTGTTTCAAAAAAATTCGACTTTTTTACTCCGGTCAAAACTTTTTCCCCCACTCCTCCGTCTATCCAACACCTGACAGCATACGCCGGAAAATCTGAAAAAAAATTTAAGGATTTGTAACCCCTTTGTTATCTACTTTTCGGATTTTTTGTCGTATCATAGTGGTTACTGGCAAGGCACAACAAATAGAGAATCATCTTGCAGGAGGAACGCTTTCCATGAGAACAAAAATCAACCGCCTTCTCGCGTTGGGGCTTGCTCTGGCCCTGATGCTGCCCCTGGCCGCCTGTAAATCCACTGGCGACGGCGGCCAGTCCCAAACCCCCGCCCCTTCCCAGAATGAGGAGCAGCCCGCCGCTACCCCCACGCCCACCCCTACCCCCGAGCCTGAAGTGGACCCCTATGACGCGGTGCGCAACTACTGGAGCGAGGACCAGCTCACCCAGGCCTGGGGCCCCGACCAGCCGGTGGAGCACCTGTTCTTCCACCCCCTCATCGCCTATCCCCAGTTCGCATTCCATGACGCCTCCATCCCGGAGTCCCAGCGCAACGGCCTGGACGACTGGATGGTGACGGTGGACGAGTTCAAGAAGATCATCCAGAGCGTCTACGACAAGGGATACATCCTGGTGAACATGGGGGATGTGTGGAGCGAGGTCACCGACGAGAACGGCGTGAGCCGGATGCAGCGCAACACCCTGATGCTGCCCGAGGGCAAGAAGCCCCTCATCATCTCCTTTGACGACGTGAACTACTACGAGTACATGCTGGAGGAGGGCTTCACCTCCAAGCTGGTGCTGGGGGACGACGGCCAGATCTGGGCCGAGTGCACCGACCCCTACACCGGCGAGACCTTCCTGACCCAGGACCTGGACGCCACCCCCATCCTGGACAACTTCGTCCTGGAGCACCCCGACTTCTCCCTCAACGGTGCCAAGGCCATCTACTCCCTCACCGGCTACGAGGGCATCCTGGGCTACCGCACCCAGAACGACATCGACATCGCGGCGGACGACCCGGCCCGGCCCGCCTTTGACGCCAAGCGCGCCGCCGAGATCGAGGCGGTGAAGCCCATCATCGCGCGGCTGAAGGAGACCGGCTGGACCTTCGGCTCCCACACCTGGGGCCACATCAATCTGGGCTCCGATAAGGTAGACCTGGCCTGGGTCCAGCGGGACACGGTCCGCTGGGCCGAGGAGGTGGGCAGCCTGGTGGGTCCCACCAACATCCTCTTCTACCCCCACGGCGCCCGCCCCGACGGCGACGACTGGCACAACACCGGCGCCAAATTCCAGTATCTCCAGAGCCAGGGCTTCCGCATCTTTGCCAGCGTGGGCATCAACGCCTTCTCCTACATTAAAAAAGACATCTCCGCCGTCATCTGCGACCGGCTCCACCCCGACGGAACCACCCTCCGCTGGGCCCGCAGCCGCTACCTCCAGTTCTATGACGCCCAGGACATCATCGACCTGACCGTCCGCCCCGACCTGGGCTACGACTTCAGCAAATAAACCACAGCGGGACCTGCCGCAAAGGCAGGCCCCGCTATTTTTTGTCCTTTCCATGCAAAAAAGCCCGGAGCGAAAAGAGCGTTGCCATAAGAAAACATGAAAAACCCAGTAATATCAATGTTTTTTAGGGCAGCGGAAAACGGGGCAGGTCAAAACAACTGAATAATCAGACAGAAACGGGGTGTTGTCAAGCTGACAGCGCCCTTTTCTGTTCCCCGGCCAAGCCGCAGATTTTGAAAAAAGTCTGCGGCTTTTCTTTTTGCCCAAATGCAGAAAGGAGGCGACGGCCTATGTACTTCACTTCCGGCAGCGACCGGGCCTTTGAACAGCTCATGCAGGGCAAGCCCGGTTTCGACCACTACGACAGCGGCGAGGCGGTCACGCCGGAGGACTGCGGCACCTGCCGCTTTTATCGCCCGCACTGGAAATATCAATTCTGCGTCTATGCGGAATGTCCCTACCAGCCGGGCAAGCTGACCGCCTACGACGCGGTGACATTTCGAGTGAAAGGAGTTGAGAACATGGCAGTATTCCGTGTGGAGCGCAACAAGGGCTACACGGTGATGTCCAACCACCACCTGCGGAACAAGGATTTGTCCCTGAAAGCCAAGGGCCTGTTATCGCAAATGCTCTCCCTGCCGGAAAATTGGGACTATACCCTGAAAGGCTTATCCCTTATCAACCGGGAAAGCATCGACGCCATCCGCACGGCGGTATGGGAGCTTGAAAAAGCCGGGTATATCACCCGCCAGCAGAACCGGGACGGCAAGGGCAAAATGGCCGACATGATCTACACCATCTACGAACAGCCCCAGCCCCGGCCAGAGCAGCCGGACGAGGCCGCACCGGGATTGGAAAACCCGGTGTTGGAAAATCCAACATCGGATAATCCGACACCGGGAAACCCGACATTGGAAAATCCAATGCAAATAAATAAAGATATATCAAGTAAAGAAAAATCAATTACTGATGTATCAATTACCGATCCCATTCCTATCCTTTCCCGACCCTCTCCTTTGGAGGACGAGGCGGCACAGCAGCCGGAACGGAAAGGAACGGGAGCGAAATCACAGAGCGCCATAGAGATTTATCGTGAGATCATCATGGACAACATCGAGTACGAACACCTTTGCCAGCACGTCAAGGGCATTGACCGGGAAACGCTGGACGAGATCGTGGATTTGCTGGTGGAAACCGTATGCAGCGCCCGAAAGACCATCCGTATTGCCGGGGACGATTACCCGGCAGAGCTGGTGAAATCCAAGTTTATGAAGCTGGACAGCAGCCACATTGAATTTGTGTTCCAGTGTTTGAGCAAGAACACTTCGGAAATCCGAAACATCAAGAAATACCTGTTGGCTATGCTGTTCAACGCCCCCAGCACCATGAACGGTTACTATACCGCACTGGTGGCCCATGACATGAACACCGGCAAAATCTGAAAGGAGGACGGCCCTATGAAACAGGGTGCATTGATCTTCGACGAGCGCAGCGACCGTTACGACATTCGCTTTGATCTGGCGGACTATTACGGCGGCCTGCACTGTGGCGAAACCTTTGACGTGATGGTGGGCGGCAGGTGGAAGCCCACCCGCATTGAGTACGGGGACGACTGGTATCTGGTTGGCATCCGTGCCGACGACCTTTCCGGCCTGCGGGCGAGGATTTAATCGGGGACAACCGGCGCAAGCGGCTGTCCCTTTTCTGTTTCCTGCGGCGGCTGACGGTGCCACCTTAACCGTGCCGCCGCACTTCTGCGAAAGGAGGGATAGCGATTGCAGGAGGAAGTAACCCAAAAGACAATGGCCTTTTCCATCAAATCGGCCAAGCTGACGGCCCAAGTGCTGCAAGCGGCGGCCCGCAAGTTTCTGGAAGCCAGAAACAAGGGCAAGACCAAGCTGCACCACGGCCAGCAGAGCTTAAAGCAGCTCAAAAAGCACGGGGCGGCCCTGTCCAACATTGAGATCACCGACGCCAATATCGGCCTTTTCCGGCCCTGCGCCAAGAAATACGGCGTGGACTTCACGCTGCGGAAAGACGCCACCACCCATCCCCCGCACTACATTGTGATTTTCAAGGCCAAGGACGCCGACAACATGGAACAGGCGTTCAAGGAGTTCACAGCCAAGAAATTGCAGCGGGAGGAACGGCCCTCGATCCGCAAGGACATTGCCGCAAGCAAGGAAAAGGCGGCGGCCCGCAACGCTAACCGGGCCAAGGAGAAATTCAAGGAAAGGGGGCTGTCACGATGAAGCCGGAAGTGAAAAAGCTGATAATCGCCAACCTGCCCTATCTGCTGTTTGTCTATCTGTTCGGCAAGTTGGGGCAGGCGTACCGGCTGGCGGAGGGTATCGACCTTTCCCAAAAGCTCCTGCACTTTGCGGACGGCTGCGCGGCGGCCTTTGAAAATGCCGCCCCCAGCTTCAACCCCTTTGACCTGCTGATCGGTGTCGCCGGTGCTGCGGCGCTGCGGCTCATGGTGTACTGCAAGGGCAAGAACGCCAAGAAATACCGCAAAGGCGTGGAGTACGGCAGCGCCCGATGGAGTGCATAATCTTAAGTGTAAAGAACTCTACATGGACGCACAGGAGGATATGCACATGAATGATTACAACAAAATCACAGCCCTTTACTCCCGCCTTTCCGTAGGCGACGAGGACAGGGACGGCGGCGAAAGCAACTCCATACAGAACCAGAAGAAGTTTTTGGAAAGCTACGCCAGACAGCTAAAATTGACGAATATCCGGCACTACATTGACGACGATGAAAGCGGCAGATTTTTCGACCGCTCCGCCTACTCCCGCATGATAGAGGACGTAGAAAACGGTAAAATCGGCGTGTGTATTATGAAAGACATGACCCGCTGGGGGCGCGACTATCTCCAAGTCGGCAACGCTATGGAGATATTCAGACGGAACAATGTGCGCTTTATCGCGGTCAACAACGGGATAGACAGCGAGAAGCCCGACACATTTGTCGGGCTTCTTTACAGGAGGTGTCGCACATGGAACAGGCAGCAGCCAAAACGAAAGCAGGACAGGCAAGTCCGGCAGGAACATTCAGCATGAAGCTGGGCAAGACCACCTATGTGGTGGGCGTTCATTTCAGCCAGACCGCAAAGGACACGCTGGAGGACAAAATGAAGCGACTGATGAAGGACGATGTGAAATCATCGAATTTTTGATGCAAAACTCGGTGAGATATTCCCTTCATTTATCTTGACAAAACACTCCCGAAGGGCAGCTTGATCGGTGAAGTGGGCCAGCTCCTTATCCGCAGCGGCTACCGCGTGAAAGTGCTGAACACCATCAACTTTTCCAAGAGCATGAAATACAACCCGTTTCGGTATCTGCACTCGGAAAAAGACGTGTTGAAGCTGGTAAACACCCTGATCTGCAACACCAAGGGCGAGGGCGAAAAAAGCGCGGAAGATTTTTGGGTGAGTGCGACTCGTTCGCTGGCGGTAAAAAGTCAGCGGACAAACAACAAAATACCGTTGTTTGGATAACTGGTAATCCGACAGGTGGAATGACGGGGTAACGCCCTGAAACGCCTGCCCTCGGTGGGCGTGCATCGGCCGCAAAGCCGGTGTACGAAGCCCCACGACAACGGCCGAGAGCAACCGTAGCCGCCGCAACGGCGGCCGAAAGCGGTCTGAAGGCAGACTGTGTTGCCTATAGGCCAAGGGGCTATAAAATACCCACGGTTAGAATGTTCGCCGTAGCGGGCGAACTGACGAATCCGCGAATGTACGGGTCTATAAGAAGACCATATAGAAATGTATGGGTGCGTTCAAGCGCAGCCGGTGTGGTTTAGTAGAAATTTTCCCTACGAACGACCATGTTGTGTTACAGGCACATCCCAGCCGACAGGCTCATAGCGGAAACCTATCGTTCAAGAGCAAGAAAGTATTATGGAATGATCCGGCAGACTGGGTGATCTTTGAGAACACGCAGGAACCCATCATTGAGGAAAGCGTGTTTCTGATCGTTCAGAAAATCCGGCAGGGCCGCCGCCGCCCGACCAAGATGGGCGACATGGGAATGTTCTCCGGCCTGCTGTACTGTGCGGATTGCGGCGGAAGGATGTACCTGTGCCGGACGAACTACTTCAAGCCGGAACAGGAATACTACATTTGTTCTACCTACCGCAAAGACCGCACCTTATGTACGACCCATTCAATCCGGCGCGTTGTCCTTGAAGAAATCGTACTGCGGAACCTGCGGGAAGCCATTCAGTATGTGACGCAGTATGAGGACGACTTTGTGCAGCGGGCAGCGGATCAAAGCCTGCGGGAACGGGACAAGGAGCTGGCGCAAAAGAAAGATACCCTGACGCAATCGCAAAAGCGGATTGCCGAGCTGGATGTTATCATCAAGCGACTGTATGAGGATAACATTTCCGGCAAGCTCTCCGACGAGCGTTTCATCAAACTGTCCCGTGACTATGAGCTGGAACAGACCAACCTTACAAACCTTGTCGAACATCTTCGGCAGGAAGTCAAGGAACAGGAAAAGCAGAAAGTCAATGTCAGACAGTTTATTGCAGCGGTCAGGAAGTACACCGATATGCAGCAGCTTGACGCATCTGTTCTCCGGGAGTTTGTGGAGAAAATTTATATCTCCGAGGTTTACACGCCGGACGAGAACGAGCCGCGCATTAAGGTTAGAGAAATTGAGATCGTCTATAACTTCATTGGTGCATTTGATTTTGAGGAAGCAAGGGAGCAATCCCAAGCAGCCCAAAAAGAAAAGAAAACCGGCGTAGCCTAAACTACGCCGATTCTCTCACATAAATGTTTTCTTACGTCACCGCTCCTAAACGCTCCGGGCTTTTATCGCTTGCTTATTCCTCGCCGTCGTGGTCGTGGTCATGGTCGCAGCCACAGCCGCAGCCGCAGTCGTCGTCCTCACAGTCGCCCATGTCGATGACGAACTTGCCCTTGCAGTGGGGGCACTCCACGGTGCCGGCCTCCAGCACGTCCTCGTCGATGACCAGGTCCTCGCCGCAGGTGGGGCACTTGACCTCAAAGAAGTCGTCGTCCCCGCAGCCGCACTCGTCCTCGTCCTCGTCATCCTCATCATAGACAACCTTCTCCACGTCGGAGAGATCGTCGGAAATGGCGTCGATCTCCTCGCCCATGGCCTCCATGTTGTCCTCCATGTCCTCGATGGACAGGCCGACCTCTTCCAGGATGCCGATCATCACGCTGATGAGCTTGCCCTCCTTGGACTCCTCGGTGTCCAGCTTCATGCCCTCGGCCAGACCCTTCAGGTACGCGACCTTCTCAGAAATCGTCATGTTAATCTCCTTTCACACTCATCCTCTTGGGACCGTTCGAAAGTGGATATTCCGCCATGCCTCACCCGGACGGCAGATTGCCGTCAGGATAAACGCAGGCCTTGCAGCGCTCCAGGTACTCGCCGGTACGGGTGACCCGGCCAAATCGGAATTTGTCCGGGGTCCCTTTTCCACTTCCGCGGGCGGAGTGAATCCGCCCTGCGGCAAGATTTTGCCGCAGGCAAAATGCTTGTACGCGCTGCCGCGCGCCCCGCTGTGCGGGGCCCCGCCGACACCCGTGTGGAAACCGGTCCTGTCCTCCGGTGTTGCCTGAACTCAGGCCTTGCAGCGCTCCAGGTACTCGCCGGTACGGGTGTCGATCTTGATACGGTCGCCGGGGTTGATGAACAGGGGCACCTTGATCTCCGTGCCGGTCTCCAGGGTGGCGGGCTTGGTCACGTTGGTGGCGGTGTCGCCGCGGAAGCCGGGATCGGTGTCGGTGACCTCCAGCTCCACGAACGTGGGAGGCTCCACGGAGAAGATCTTGCCCTTGTAGGAGTTGATCTTGCAGGTCATGTTCTCCTTCACGAACCGGAAGTTGTCGCCCAGCACGTGGCCGTCGATGGGCACCAGGTCATAGGTCTCGGGGTCCATGAAGTAGTAGAGATCGCCGTCGTTGTAGCTGTACTCCATGTCCTTGCGCTCCACAAAGGCCTCCTCGAACTTGGCGGTGGGGTTGAAGGAGGTCTCGGTGACGCCGCCGGTGATGACGTTCTTCATCTTGGTGCGGACAAAGGCCGCGCCCTTGCCGGGCTTCACGTGCTGGAACTCGACCACCTGCATAACCTGGCCGTCCATTTCAAAGGTCATGCCGTTACGAAAATCGCTTGCACTAATCATGGGTATCGTCCTCCAAAAATTGGTATCTTGTGGGGGTTCACATATTATCAAGCTATTCTACCGTATTCTTCCCGTTTTTGCAAGGGCTTTTCCCCCTGACCGGCAGAATTTTAAGGAAATCACTCAGAGAACAATGAGTTCCTTGGGCGCTTTGGTGATATCGATGCAGCCGTCCTCGGTCATGACGGCCACGTCCTCGATGCGCACGCCGAAGCGGCCGGGGAGATAGATGCCCGGCTCGGCGGACACGGCAGCGCCCACGGGCATGAGGGTCTCGTCCCGCATGTTGGCGTTGGGGGACTCGTGGATCTCGATGCCCACGCTGTGGCCGTAGCCGTGGCCGAAGTACTCGCCGTAGCCGGCGTCCTCAATGACCTTGCGGGCGGCGGCGTCGATGCTCTTGCCGGTGACCCCGGCCTTGGAGGCGGCCAGACCGGCCAGCTGGGCCTGGAGCACCACGTTGTACACCTTCTTCATCTCCTCGGTGGGCTCGCCCAGGGCCACGGTGCGGGTCATGTCGGAGCAGTAGCCACCGTAGATGCAGCCGAAGTCCATGGTGATGAACTCGCCGCTCTCCACTTTCTTGTCGCCGGGCACGCCGTGGGGCAGGCTGCCGTTGGGGCCGGACACCACGATGGGGTCAAAGGACATCTTCTGGGCGCCGAAGCGGAGCATGTCGTACTCCAGCTTGGCGGCGATCTCCTTCTCGGTGACGCCGGGCTTGATGAACTTGAGGATCTCGTCAAAGGCCCGCTCGGCGATCCGCTGGGCCTTGACCATGGCGTCCAGCTCCTCCTGGTCCTTGGCGGCCCGCAGGCCGTTGACCAGGCCCTGGGCGGGCACCAGCTCCACCTGCAGGGCGTTGTTCAGGTAGTTGTACTGGGCCACGGTCATGTAGCGGTCCTCAAAGCCCAGCTTGCGGATGCCCAGATCGTCGATGGCCTGCTGGAGCAGGGTAGGATAGCTCCGGTTCCGGTCGGTCATGGTGATGGCCGCGCCGGTGACGGTCTTCTCCGCCGCCTCGATGTAGCGGGAGTCGGTGAAGTAGCGGCACTCGCCGGCGGTCACCACCACATAGCCCTCGCCGTGGAAGCCCACGCCGTAGAACTCGCCGGGGGCGCTGGAGAGCAGCATGGCGTCGATTCCGTATTCGGGCAGCTTGGCTGCGATTTGCTTCAGATGATTCATTGTAATCTACTTCCTTCTTTATAAGTTGACGGCTGATTTCTCATCGAGAAGCCGTCCGTACGGCGGCGTTACAGCGCCGCCTGATACAGCTTTTTCATAGTCACCGCATCCTCAGCCTGTGTTCCGGCCGATTCGCAGATAAAGGTGGGGCTCCAGCCCCGGCGGGCGATCTCGGCCATCAGGGGTTCCGGGTCGGGACCGAACTCGTCCTGATCAAAGGTCAGGTGCATCTTCTCGCCGCCATTGGGGGTGAACTGGATCTTGGAGAAGTGGCTGTGGAAGCGGGAGGCCCGCTCCTCCCCCAGTACCTCCGCCACCCGGTCCAGCATGCGGACACAGGCCTCATGGCCCTCCAGCTCCCCCAAGGTGCGGGCGTACAGGTGGCCGAAGTCGATGCAGGGGGTGAGCCGCTCGTCCAGAGTGCACAGCTCCAGCACCTCGTCCAGGTCCCCCAGCTGGTTGATCTTGCCCATGGTCTCGGGGCAGAGGGTGATATGGCCAAAGCCCTCGCCGTCCACGGCGGAGACGATCTCCCGCAGGGAGTTCAGGGCGATGTCCTGGGCCTGACGGCGGGTGCGCTTCATCAGTGCCCCGGAGTGGATGACCACCCGGACAGCCCCCATCCAGTCCGCCGCACGGCAGGCGGCGATGATATAGCCCGTGGTCTTTTTCAGGCTCTCCGGGTCGGGGTTGGCCAGGTTGATGAAGTAGGGCGCGTGGAGGGACAGCGCTACGCCGCTGGCCGCCGCGGCGGCGCCCAGCTTCCGTGCCGTGTCCTCCCCCACGTTGACCCCCTTGCCGCACTGGTACTCGTAGGCGTCCAGCCCCAGGCCGCTGAGCCAGCGGGGGGCGTCCACCGAGGATTTATAGGGAAATGATTCCGCGTTGCCCGCGGGTCCGAATTTTGCGCTCATAATGCTCTCCTGTTGTTTCGTCTTCCCAGAAGCCGGAAGGGCTCCTCCACCGCGTAGCGGAGGTAGCGCCCCGGGTTGCCCGCCAGCTCGATGGGCTCCACCATCAGCGCCTTCACGCCGGACCGCCTGGCCCCCAGGATATCGGTAAAGATCTGGTCCCCCACCATGGCGGTCTGCTCCGGCCTGCGGCCCATGCGCTCCATGGCCCGGAAGTAGCCCGCCGTACCCGGCTTGCCCGAGTGGCCCTGGTAGGGGATGCCCAGCGCCTGGGCGAAATGGCTGGCCCGGGTGGGCTTGCGGCTGTTGGACAGGAGGTAGAGCTCCACCCCCGCCGCCTCCAGCCTGTCCTTCCAGTCCCGCAGGGGCTGGTCCGGCTCCGGCTGGCCGTACTTTGCCAGGGTGTTGTCCAGATCCGCCAGGAGCAGGGTGATCCCCGCCTCTTTGAGGACGGCGGGGTCGATGTCGTAAATGCTGGGATATACCCGGTCGGGTATCAGGGAAAAAGGCAAACCGTTCACCTCATCTGTTCTGCTTCTAAGCCTTAGCATGCCCGCATAGATTGCATTATAGCATTTCGGCAAAACATGGACAAGGGGGTACCATCCATTATGCGTTCCAAAACCCAACTGATTCTCACCGTTCCGCCCGCCGACAGCCGCGCCGCCTCCCGGCTGGGGCTGCCTCTGGCCCACACGGCCTACCGGGTAGGCGGCGGCCCCCACCTGTTCCGGGCCAACATGCCGGTGGCGGTCCGGGGCGGACTGATGGTCATCGATGACGCGGGCTTTGACGGCCTGGGCCAGGCTCTGCCCTTCTGCCATGAGGTCATGCGTGAGTGCGCCGCCAGGGGCTTTGACGGGGTCATCTGCGCCTTCCGCCCCCGGCCCCTCACGGTGCTGGGACAGATCGTCTCCCAACTGGGAGACCTGATGCACAAGCGGGACTGGCCCCTGTACGTCCCCGAGGCCTACGCCCGCTGCTCCGACACGGCCCGGGTACTCATCCCCACCGCCCTGTCGGGCGGCTCCCTCCGCCAGCGGCTGGCCGAGGCGGTGGAGGCGTACGGTGCCGGGCGGGTGGCCCTGGACGTGGAGCTGGTGCGGCAGGACTTCTTCCTGCCCTCCCCCACCGGCCAGGGCGTGCCCATGTCCAGGGAGGAGCTGGACAAAAAGATGGAGGAACTGAGCCCGTCGGTGTTCTTCTCCAACGAGCTGTGCGCCCACTACTTCACCTACATGTCCCCCAAGACCGGCGCCCACTTCGTCCTCTTTGACGACGCCGGCAGCATCCGCAAGAAGCTCCAGCTCTCCCGCAGCCTGGACATCGACAAGGCCGTCCTCTCCTACCCGGACACCGCCGCGCTCCTGCCCCAGATTCTGGCCTGACCGGCCCTCTCCGCTTGCCTTCCCCGCCGCCCCATGATATGATAGTAAGAGGAAAAATCTCCCGGCATCGATCATCAGGAAGGGGGCGCCGCTCCATGTCCACTCTGCTCATCCGCAACGCGCGCTACATTGTCTCCTGCGACGACCGCGACACCCTTTACGAGAAGGTCAACCTCTTTATCCGGGACGGTGTGGTGGAGTACATCGGGCCCAACCTGTGCCACGCTGAGTCCACCATCGACGCCTCCCGCATGGCGGTCTATCCCGGCCTCATCAACACCCACCACCACCTGTACCAGATCTTCTCCCGCAACCTGCCTGAGGTCCAGCGGATGGAGCTGTTCCCCTGGCTGGTGACGCTGTATGAGGTCTGGAAGAACCTGGACGAGGAGGTGGTGTACCATTCCTCCCTCACCGGCATGGGGGAGCTGCTGAAAAACGGCTGCACCACCTGCTTTGACCACCACTATGTGTTCCCCAACCGGGCCGGCGACCTGATCGCCGCCCAGTTCCGGGCGGCGGACACCCTGGGCATGCGGTTCCACGCCTCCCGGGGCTCCATGGACCTGTCCAAAAAGGACGGCGGCCTGCCGCCCGACAGCGTGGTCCAGTCCATCGACGCCATCCTGGCCGACTCGGAGCGGCTGGTGAAGGTGTGGCACGACGGCAGCCGGTATGCCATGCATCGGGTGGCCCTGGCCCCCTGCTCCCCCTTCTCGGTGACCGGCGACCTGCTGCGGGAGAGCGCCAAACTGGCCCGCAGCCTGGGGGTCCGGCTCCACACCCACCTGGCCGAGACAAAGGACGAGGAGAAGTTCACCCTGGAGAAGTTCGGCATGCGCCCCCTGGCCTACATGGAGTCCCTGGGCTGGGTGGGGAATGACGTGTGGTACGCCCACGGCATCCACTTCAACGACGATGAGCTCCGGCTCCTGGCCGAGACGGGCACCGGCGTGGCCCACTGCCCCATCTCCAACATGAAGTTGGCCTCCGGCGTATGCCGCCTCCACGAGATGCTGGACATGGGTGTCCCCGCCGGTCTGGCGGTGGACGGCTCCGCCTCCAACGACGGCTCCAACCTCCTGGAGGAGATGCGGGTGGCCTACCTGCTCCAGCGGCTGACCTACAGCCAGGCGGCCCCCACCGGGTACGACATCCTCAAGCTGGCCACCCGGGGCTCCGCCGCCCTGCTGGGCCGGGACGACATCGGCTGTCTGGCCACCGGCATGGCCGCCGACCTGTTCCTGGTGAACCTGGACCGGATCGAGCTGGTGGCCGCCCAGCTGGACCCCAGGTCCATGCTGGCCACCGTAGGCCTGAAGGGCGCGGTGGACTACACGGTGGTCAACGGCAGGGCCGTGGTGCAGAACGGCCAGCTGGTCACCGTGGACGAGGCCGAGGAGGCCGCCGCCGCCAACGCCTGCGCCGGGCGCTACCTGGGCCGGGTGCTGTAAAAAAAGAGCCGCCCATGCGGCCCAAGTCTGGAGTATCAAGAGAGTATGGAAAAGAAAAATCTGGGCGCCGTCCTCACCGTTGTCATCGAGAGCTTCTGCTATATGGTCAGCCAGTACCTGCTGGCCTCGGCCATCATCTCCTTCCGCCGCAGCTTTTGGTTCGTGGTGTTTTTTGCCGTCAACGTCTTCGTCATCTCCAAATACCTGGAGACCCTGGAGAAGTACGTCAGCCGCCGCCTGGTCCAGTACGGCCTGCTGGCCCTGTGCCTGGTGATCACGGCCGTCTTCGCCTGGTTCTTCGGCTTCCTGGCCATGGAGCTGATCCCCTTCTCCTGACGGACAAAGCACGCCTGAAGTCAGCCACCCCCGGCAAGGCCGGGAGTTCTCTTTTCCCGGATATACAGCGGCAAAGGCCCGCGCCGTCCATGGACGGCGCGGGCCTTCGTCTTTTAACGGAATATCACTTGGCCTCGGCCAGCTGCTTGCGGAACAGGGTCCGGAAGATCAGCCGGGTCAGCGGGCCGCAGTAGAGCATCTGCCAGAACATGGCCATGGGCATATTGCAGCCGAAGGTGTGGATCCAGGTGCCGAAGCTGGGCTCCTTGAAGAGCAGGGTGGCGATCAGGCTCATGACGGGGCACATGATGCACACGATCATAACGGAGATGGCGTAGGTGATGAACTGGGGGCGGTCAGTGGGACGCATGAAGCTGAAGGCCAGCCGGGTAGCCAGCTTCTCCACCACAAAGAACTCCAGCACAAAGGCGATGGGCGCCATGATGGGCAGCTCGTGGAGGGCCATGACAAAGGTGGCGTTGGTGACGCCGCCGGTATTCAGGGCCACATTGTAGACGATCATTCCATAGACCATGATGACGGCCATGATGATGGTGAAAATCACGTTCTGAAACTTGGTTTTGGGCATGCTTTGCTCCTCCTCATATGACACACAGGCTTGTTTTGACCGGCAGCGCAAAAAAAGAAGCAGCGAAACTTTCGTCTCGCTGCTTCCGCTCACTGCGACTACCATTCATTGCTTCGATTATAGCGCAGTTTTCTTCGCCTCGTAAGCGTTTTTTTCATTTCGTAGGAATGGACAAGTCTCCGCGCCGCCATGCGGCGGTGTTTTGGAGAATTTTCCCTCGGTCTTCCGGCAAACAGGTGCTATTTTCCCGGACAGGGCCGTACACTTTCCCATAGCATACCGGGAGGTGGGTCCATGCCCCTGTCCTTGTCCGAGTTTCTCCGCCACGCCGCCGCCAGCCCCGCCCTGGCGGGCACCGCGCTCCTGCTGCTGGCCGTCATCCTAGTCAACGGCTGGACCGATGCGCCCAACGCCATCGCCTCGGCGGTGGTGTCCGGGGTGCTGCCCTTCCGCCGGGCCGCATGGCTGGCGGCAGCCTGCAACCTGCTGGGCAGCCTGTGGGCGGCCGCCGCCGGCGGGGCGGTCCTGGAGACGGTCTTTACCCTCGCCGATTTCGGTCGGAGCGCCTCGACGGCCCTGGCCGCCCTGTGCGCCGCCATGACGGCCATCGTGTGCTGGGCGGTGCTGGCGTGGCGGTTCGGCATCCCCACCAGCGAGAGCCACGCCCTGGTGGCCGGGCTGTCAGGGGCGGCAGCCGCCCTGCCCGGCGGACTGTCCAACCTGCGCCCCGGACCCTGGCTGCGGGTAGCCGGAGGGCTGGTCCTGTCGGTGGCCCTGGGGGCCGCGCTGGGAAGGGGGGCGGCCCGGTGGATGGAGCCCATAAAGATCCCGCCCGCCCGCCTGGCCCGGGGCCAGATTCTGGCCGCCGGAGCCATGGCCTTTCTCCACGGCGCCCAAGACGGGCAGAAGTTTATGGGCGTCTTTCTCCTGGGGGCCGCCCTGGCTCAGGGGAGACAGGACTGGGACACCTTCCCCCTCCCCCTGTGGCTGGCCCTTCTCTGCGGAGGCGTCATGGCCCTGGGCACTGCTCTGGGCGGAAAGCGGATCGTGGCGGCCCTGGGCCGTGCAGCGCCCCTTACGCCCCAAACCGGCCTGGCCGCCGACCTGGGCGGCGGGCTGTGCCTGCTGCTGTGCACCCTGCTGGGCCTGCCCGTGTCCACCACCCATGTCAAGACCGCCGCCATCCTGGGGGCGGGACGGGGCGGAGAGCCCAGTCCCGTCCTGGCCATGGCTCTGGCCTGGCTGCTCACCTTTCCCGGCTGCGCCCTTCTGGGCTTCGCCGCCGCCCGGCTGTTCCTGGCGCTCTGACCGTCTCTCTCAGGCCCTCTTCCGCCGGGCACCGGCATATCAGACAGCGGCGTCACCCGGCAGCGCGCCCCTTAAGGCGCTGTTTCCCCCCAACGCCGCCTTTTCTCCTCCTCAGGCATCTTGTCCGCGCCCTGTCCCGTTTGATAGAATATTTGTGACAGAAAAAGCTTGCAACAGGAGATTGGAAAGGTAGACAGCATGAAGAAGTATAAGGTGAGCAGTCTGGCAAAGGAGATGGGGGTGTCCGCCGACCTGCTGAAGCTGTACGAGGAGCACGGCCTGCTGGAGCCCCGCCGAGACCCCCAGTCCCGCTACCGGTACTACTATCTACGACGGCGGCCGGGTGGTCAGCTCCATGACTCTGCGGAACATGGGCTTTTCCGTCCGCCAGACCAGCGCGCTGCTCAGCGGCGCCTCCCTGACCCAGCTCCACGCCGCCCTGGGAGAGCGGATCGCGGGCCTGCAGGAAGAGCTGGCCCGGCTGGAGCGGCTGATCCCGGCGGTGGAGGAGTACGCCGCCCTGCTGGAGGGTGTCTCCGCTCCCTCCGCCCCCGTCTCCTGTATGCGCCCCGGGTACTACTTTCTGGCCCAGTCCGCCCAGGAGGAGTTCCATCAGACCGAGCGGCAGAAGGCCCTGGCCCGCCGCCTGCTGGAGGAACTGCCCTACAGCGAGCGGCTGCTGGTGATCGACCGGAACTCCTTCGCCCAGGGGCAGGAGTTCCGATTCCAGTGGGGCCTGGCCATCCGGGAGGACCGGTCGGAGGGCTGGCCTCTGGAGGAAATGTGCTATTTCCCGCCCCGCCCCTGCCTCCGGATGGCCGAGGCCCACTCCGCCGCCTCTCTGGTGTGCCGGGAGGCCTTCGCCCCCTTGGGCCGCTTCCTGGCCGGAAACAGCATGGCCCTGGAGGACGACATTGTCTGCCAGGTGCCCGTCACCTCTGTGGAGGGGGGACAGCGCACCGCCTATCGGATGATCTACCTGCCAGTGTCAGCGGAAAATTGTTAGGAGATTGTTAAATTTTTTTCGTTCCCCCTCTTGACTTGGGTGTTACACCCAGCTTTATACTCTCTTCTGTTAAGAACTTCACAAATTATTTCGTGAAGAAAGAGGAGAGAAAGAAGCAATGCATTCCAAAAAGCTCATCAGCCTGCTGCTGGGCGGCGCCATGGTCCTGTCCCTGGCCGCCTGCACTCCCTCCCAGACCGGAGAGAGCAGCTCCCCCTCCCCCAGCGTCTCCGCCAGCCCGGAGAACACCCCTGCCGCCGGCGCATCCTACACCGCCGGCACCTACACCGGCACCGCCGCCGGCAAGAACGGCGATGTGACCGTGGAGGTGGTGTTCAGCGACACCGCCATCGAGAGCGTCACCGTCACCGAGCAGAGCGAGACCGAGGGCATCGCCGACCCCGCCCTGGAGCGCATCCCCTCCGCCGTGGTGGAGGGCCAGACCCTGGCCGTTGACACCGTGGCCGGCGCCACCATCACCAGCGAGGCCATCCTGACCGCCGTGGCCGACTGCGTCACCCAGGCCGGCGGCGACGTGGCCGCCCTCCAGACCCCTGTTGAGAATGAGGGCTCCGGCGAGACCCTCAGCTATGAGGCCGACGTGGTCATCGTGGGCGCCGGCGCGGCCGGCATGAACGCCGCTGTGGAGGCCGCCCAGTCCGGCCTGAAGGTCATCGTCCTGGAGAAGGGCGCCACCATAGGCGCGTCCAACGGCGCGGTGGCCGGCGGCCCCAGCGCCTGCGAGACCGTGATCCAGGAGCAGGAGGGCCAGGAGGTCTCCGTGGAGACCCTGTTCAACTACATGTACAATTACAGCCACTCCCTGTCCAACGCCGCCCTGCTGCGCAACGTGCTGTCCGTGTCCGGCGAGACCATCAACACCATGGTGGAAGTCGGCGTGGGCATGTACCTGCGGCCCGACAACTACGGCGCCGGCTTCCGCGCCCGCCACGGCTTTGACGAGAGCGGCGAGGCCCGCTTCGCCCCCATGAAGGAAGAGGTGGAGTCCCTGGGCGGCCAGTTCCTGCTGGAGACCACCGGCGAGGAGGTCATCATGGACAACGGCGCTGCCGTGGGCGTGCGGGCCAGCCAGCCCGGCGGCGTCACCGTGGAGGTCCGGGCCAAGGCCGTGCTGGTGTGCACCGGCGGCTACCTGGGCAATGAGGACATGATCCACGAGCACTTCGGCAACGTGACCGTCAACCCCCTGGGTAACACCCTGTCCGACGGCGCCGGCATCAATATGGTGGTGGACGCCGGCGGCACCCTGGACCGCAACTGGTCCATCATCGCCAACGAGTTCGCCGGTTCCAACCACAAGGGCGGCGGCTGGAGCTTCGGCGCCAACCAGAACTTCAGCTACGCCGTGTACGGCGGCCTGATGGTCAACCGTGAGGGCGAGCGCTTCTTCAACGAGGAGGTCATCGCCACCATGGCTCTGTCCGAGGGCGGCGAGGCCACCCTGCGGGAGGGCCTGTACTACTCCGTCATCGACCAGGCCTACTTTGACGCCTGCCGCGAGGAGGGCATCTACAGCTACCTGGGCAGCCCCGAGAACTGGTACGTGGGCAAGATGACCCTGGACGGCAAGCTGCTGGACCAGAACGAGGCCCAGCTCCAGGAGGCCATTGACCAGGGTTGGGCCTGGAAGGCCGACACCATCGAGGAGCTGGCCGAGATCACCGGTCTGGAGAATCTGCCCGAGACTGTGGCCGAGTACAACGCCATGTGCGAGGCCGGCAAGGACACCCAGTTCTACAAGGACCCCGTGTTCCTCGCCCCGGTCAGCGAGGGCCCCTTCTACGTCTTTGAGTACGAGCCCAGCGCCTGGGGTACCCTGGGCGGCGTGAAGGTGGACAGCCACCTGCGGGCTCTCACCGCCGACAACGAGCCCATCCCCGGTCTGTATGTGGCCGGCGTGGACGCAGGCAGCATGTACACCACCCCCTACTACTCCAACGAGGGCGCCGCCCTGGGCCTGGCCATGGCCAGCGGCACCTGGGCCGCCAAGGAGATCAACTCCTACGTCAGCGGCAACTAAAATCACAGCAAAACGGTCCTCTCTCCGCGACGCGGAGCGAGGACCGTTTTCTCTTTTCCCCACATGTTTTCCCGCCGCCGGGCCATACTATGGGAAAATGCAGAGGAGGTGCTCTCATGGCCAAACAGGGAATGTCCCGCCCGGAGCGGACCCACACCCAGCCCCGCAACGACCAGCCGCCCGTGCCGGAGCTCCAGGAGAAGGAAAAGCACGGCAAAGACCGGGCCAGGCCCATTGTCCCGGGGACCGGCGGCCCCGACCTGAAGGTGTTCCACCGCTGAGCTTTTTGTCCGAATGAAACGAGGTGCGGGCCGCTGTCAGCAGCCCGCACCCCGTTTTTTATGGAAGATCAGCGGTTGTCCGCGTCCCACTGGATGATCTCGCCGGCGGTGGCGTCGATCTCGAACTCATACTTCCGGCCGTCCAGCACCGCCTCGCCCTCGTAGTAGACCCGGCCGTCGTCGGTTTCCCGCTCGAACTCCACGATGGTGGCCCCAGGGATTCGGGCCAGCACCAGGGCGCGGGCCCCCTCCTCGTCCAGCGCCGTCTGGCCAGCGGAGGTGCTGTTCCCCTGGTTCCAGCCCTCGTCCACGTCGTCGGCGTCCCACTCCAGGAAGCTGCCCGTGGCGGCGTCGATCTCGAACTCGTACTCCCGGCCATTCAGCACCGCCTCGCCCTTGTAGACCGTCCGGCCGTCGTCGGTGTCCCGCTCGAACTCTACAATGGCAGCTCCGGGGATCTGGGCCAGCACCAGGTCTCTGGCCTGCTGCTCGGTGATCAGGGCCGTCTGGCTCGGCTGGGGGGTTGAGGTCGCCTGCTGGCTCTGGGAGGGCTGGGGAGAGACCGTCCCCTGCTGGGGGGGCGTCTGGGGCTGCCCCACGCTGCCGCTCCAGTGGTCGTCCCGCTCGTAGTCCCACTTGACCACCGCGCCGGTGAGGGCGTCGATCTCCACGTCGTACTCATAGCCGTCCTTCAGCAGCTCCGCCTCATAGACCATGCCGTCGTCGTACTCGAACTCGATCTCCTTCAGGGTGGCCCCCGGGAGCTGGGCCAGGGCGATCTCGGTGGCCTTGTCCAGGCCGATGTAGGCCTTGTCGCTGGCCTGGCCGGTGACGGTGAGGCCGCTGGTGTCCGCCTGCTTGGCCTGGAGCAGCAGGCTCAGGTCGTTGACCGACAGCCCGGACAGGGATTCAAAGGTCAGTGTGGGGTCGGTGTCCAGAATCCGCTGGATCAGCGCCGCCTTGCCCTCGGAGATGCCGTAGGTCTCCGCCTGGCTGGCCAGGGTCTGGTCCCGGCTGGTGATGGTCTGGCCCAGCACCGAGGCGTCCACCGATTCCCCGGCCAGCAGCCCGTTCACATCCGCCATCAGGCTCTCCTGGAGGGCCTGGGCCTTGGCCGCGTCCCTGTTCTCCACGGTGATGAGCACCGAGTTCTTCAGATCGTCAATGTAGCCCTGCTGTACCATGGAGCCGATGAGGGCGTTGACCGCCACGTTGAGCTGGGCGCCCCGCAGGTCCATGTCGCCGATGATCTCCGTGCCGTCGGCGTTCAGGGCCTCGCAGCTGAGCACCTTCTCGTTCCGGCTCACTGACAGCTGCACGCTGGGGTTGACGTCGATGCCCACCAGGGAGTCGGGGGCATTGGCGTACCGCCAGCCGAAAAAGCCGCCGCCGCCGATGACCAGCACCAGGGCCGCCGCCACCGCCGCCGCGAAATTCTGCCACCGCCGCCGCTTTTTCTTGGGCGGAGCGCTGATGTCCACGATCTTCTCCTGTCGCCTGGCCTCCTCCCGCACCTCCAGAAGCTCGTCCAGGCGGTTGGGGGCTGCATCCTCCATGGCGCGGGCCAGACGGGCCTCCGCATCCTGTTCCTTCATGTCGCCTCACGCTCCTCCAGATAATCTCTCAGTTTGATCAGGGCCCTGCGGTACTTGGAGAGCACCGTGGCCAGGGGCATATCCAGCAGGGACGCGATCTCCCGGTGCTTCAGGCCGCTCAGGGCATGAAGGGTGACCACCTGCCGCTCCTCGTTCCCCAGGCACTTCATGGCCGCCTCCAGGGCCAGTTTATCCTCCTGGGCCCGGGTGGGGTCCACGCTGGCCCACAGATGCCAGTCCTCCTCCTGCTCCAGGGGCACGTCCCGCCGCTCCCGCAGCTTCTCCAGCGCCAGGTTCCGGGCGATGGTGAGCACCCAGGCCATGGGCTTGCCCTTGGGCTGGTAGCTCCCGGCGGCGGCGTCCACCTTTAAAAAGGTGTCCTGCATCACGTCCTCCGCGTCGTGCTGGTTCTTCACAATGGACAGCGCGAAGCCGTAGACCGCCTTGTGGGCGCGGAGATACAGCTCGGAGAAGGCCTGCGTCTCTCCCCGGGCGATCCTTACGATTAAGCTGTCTTCCAGCGCGGGCGCTCTGGCCGGGCGGAGCTCCTGCTCGATTGCAGACAGGCCAAACAGCAGCATACTTTCTTCCCCTCTCATAGGAATAACGGAGCAGACGGGGCTTTTATTGCGCATGACAAAAAATTTTTCCCGTCTGGAGCGGAATCCGAATTCAGCAGTCTCTATTATACCATCTTTTCCCTGCCCCTTCAATCGCCCCCGTTTTTCCAGATCTTTACACAGTTTTTACCTGCCCTACCCCCATTCCCTGCCGTTTCCTGCTAGACTATCCATATCTCATGGAACCGGGAGGCATCTGCCGTGAAGCGTCTGAAGCTGCGACATTGGGACTGGATTGTGAGCGGGGTCTTTCTGGCCGGGGCCCTCATCTTCGGCGCGTCCGCCTACCAGGACGGCGCCCTTGCTCCCCTGTCCGCGCTGGGGCTGCTTCTCTGCATCGGCAGCTTCATTCTGGGGCTGGTCAAGCTGCGCTGTCCCTTCTGCCATCATTTTCTGGGCTTTCTCTCCGGAAGCAGCCACCCCTTCTGTCCCTGGTGCGGAGACCAGCTCACCGGCTCCGACGGGGACTGACTGCCGTCAATATGCGAAGGGCTGGAGCGCGGTGCGCTCCAGCCCTTTTTTCTTGTCTTCGGTTACATCCGCGCACTCATCCAGTCCGCCTTCTTGTAGTACAGGAAGAACAGGATGCAGCTGATGCCCCAGGTGAGGGGGTAGACCCAGTAGACCATCTGGATGCTGTGAGTCAGGGGGATGGTGATGGACAGGAAGGTCACCCGCACCACGCACCAGATGGCAATCATAATGGCCATGGGGATCACGGCCCGTCCCGCGCCCCGCAGCACGGCGGCCACCGAGTGGGCAAATGCCAGCAGGCAGTAGAACAGCGCGGCAGTTCTTGCCTTGCCGATGCCGAATGCCACCACCTCCGGCGTGGGGTCGAAGAGGGCGATGAGCTGGGGGGCAAAGATAAACACCAGCACACCGATGGCCTCCGCCAGGGTGACGGTCATCAGGATGCCGAACCGGGCGCCCTTCCGCGTCCGCTCATACTCCATGGCGCCCAGGTTCTGGCCCACAAAGGTGGTCAGCGCCAGGGTAAAGCTGTTGATGGGCAGGAAGCCGAAGCCCTCCACCTTGGTGTAGGCGCCGTAGCCGGCCATGGCCATCTCTCCGAAGGCATTGACGTTGGACTGGACAATCACATTGGCAAAGGCGATGATGGAGTTCTGCACGCCGGAGGGCAGGCCCACTCGGATGACCTGCCACAGGATGTCCTTCTGGAACCGGATGGCCTTCAGCTCCACCCGGTAGCTCTCCTTTGTGCGCATCAGCTGGATCAGGCAGAGCAGGGCGCTCACCACCTGGGAGATCACCGTGGCCAGGGCCGCGCCGCCCACGCCGGCATTAAACCCCTCGATGAACACCAGGTCCAGGCACAGGTTGATGATGGAGGAGGCGATCAGGTAGTACAGCGGGTGGCGTCCGTCCCCCACGGCCTGCAAAATGCCCACAAACACATTGTACATCATAAAGGGCAGCGAACCGCAGAAGTAGATCCGCAGGTATGCCACGGACTCCACCATCACGCTCTCCGGCGTGCCCATCCACACCAGGATCTGGGGGGAGAGCAGTACGCCCACGGCGGTCATCACCACGCCCGCCACCAGGCCGAAGGCCACGATGGTGTGGACGGTGCGGTGCAGCCCCTCCTTGTCTCCGGCGCCGAAATGCCGGGCCACGATCACACCTGCGCCGGAAGAAATGCCGCTCAGCAGACCGATGAGCATGGAGATCAGGCTGCCCGACGAGCTGACCGCCGCCAGGGCGCTGCTCCCCATAAAATTGCCCACGATCAGCGAATCCACGGTATTATACATCTGTTGAAATAGATTTCCCAGCATCAGCGGCAGCGCAAACAGGATCATCCGCTTCCAGATCGCGCCGCTGGTCATTGGCTCCATGGTCTTTGCCACAGGCTCCCTCCTCACAATAAAAGCGACACCAACAGATTATATCTCTCTTTTGTCTTTTACACAAGTACACTTAGAATTTTTTCCCACGGGAAAAATCTCCGCCGTCCCGGGCCCAAAACCCACGCCGGAACGCCGGAGGGACAAAAACAGCGGACCGCCGGAAGACGGTCCGCTGTCTCTGTTTTCCGATGGACTCAGCCGCCGCAGTGTCCGCCGCAGGTATGGTCGTGGCTGTGGCAGTCGTGGTGGCCGTGGTCGTGGTGGTGGCAGGTGGGCTCGGCGTTGCGGGCCAGATTGCCCACCAGCAGGGCCTCCACCGCCCCGTCGGCGTCGCCGGACACGCCGCCGTAGACGGTGATGCCCGCCTCGCCCAGGGCCGCGATGGCGCCGCCGCCGATGCCGCCGCAGATCAGGGTGTCCACGCCCAGCCCGACCAGGAATCCGGCCAGGGCCCCGTGGCCGCTGCCGTTGGTGGGCTCCACGGCGGAAGAGGTCACCGCGCCGTTGTCCACATTGTACACCTTAAACTGCTCGCTGTGGCCGAAGTGCTGAAAAACCTGTCCATTCTCGTAAGTGACTGCGATTTTCATCTGTTTTCTCCTCCAAAACACTGTTTTTTCCGGCAGCCGCCCCGGCGGTGGCAGCAGCCCGGCCCGTCGCACAGGCGGTAATTCCCCCCGGCGATGACCAGCCGCTTCCCGTTGACCAGAGCGTCGGCCAGCTTGCGGCGGGCGCTGTCACAGATGCCGGTGACCGTGGTGCGGGCGATCTCCATCTGCTCCGCGCAGGCCTCCTGGGTCAGGCCCTCCAGGTCCAGCAGGCGGATGACCTCAAACTCGTCCACTGTCAGCACCACCGGCTCCTCCGGCCCGGGCTGCTCTCCCACCGGGGCAAAGCCCGCCCAGCCGGGCAGCTGGCACACCCGCCTGCACTTCTGTGGTCTGGGCATCTGTTCTCCCTCCGTTTCTGACTTATGTCAGATATTATACTCTGTTTCTGACATATGTCAAGTATTTAAGAGGAGCGGGTCTCAGCGCTCCCACACCACCAGCAGGGTGCCCTCCTCCGCCGATACCCGGGAAGGGACGCCTGTAAACTCGTTGCTCACCCCCAGGGAGAAGCCGTTGTCCAGCTCCGCCCCGGACAGGGTGTACTTCAGCCCCTGGATGGTCACGCCCCGGACGGTGTCCGAGTGGGCAAACACGGAGATCATGCCCCGGTGCTCCGGGCCGAACTCCACTGCCCCGCCGGTAATTGCCGTGGCAGTCCAGTCCGGGCCGTACAGCCACCCCTGCTCCCCACGGCGGGAGAGCCAGGCCAACAGCTGCAAATTGGCCAGGGTGTGGTCAAATCTTCCCCCGGTGCCGCCGAAGATGTGGAACCGGCGGTAGCCCCGCGCCTGGCCCAGCCGGACGGCGGCCATGGTATCGGTGTCGTCCTTCACCCTGGGCAGGCGCACCAGATGGGCCGCGCCGGCGGGCTCGTCCATGGAGTCAAAGTCCCCCACCACCAGGTCGGGCTCCAGCCCATTCTCCCGCAGCCAGGCGTAGCCGCCGTCCGCCGCGATGAGCAGATCCCCCTGCTCCGGCGCGGGAAGAAAATCGATCCGTTCTCCCGCGCCCACGATATAGCAATTTCCACAACACATGGTTTTTTCCTCACTTTGTGCCGGTATATCCGGGTTTTATCCCGTTTTTTGTGCTTCCGGCTTGTACTCTCTATCCTAGCACAGTCCGGCCTCCGGCGCAAGCGGCCCTATTTTTTGGTAAAAAAATACTTGACAGATGCCCTTGCCCTCGCTACAATAACGCTTAAATTATTTTACTTAAAAATTTTTAATTAAAATAATTGAATGAAATAATGAGGAGTACGTTATCATGACTTTCGAAGAAATGCGCGATATCATTGTGGAGACCCTGAGCTGTGATGCCGAGGACGTGACCATGGAGGCCTCCCTGTCCGAGGACCTGGGCGCCGACTCTCTGGCCGCCGTGGAGCTGTCCATGGCTCTGGAGGAGGCCTCCGGCGTGACCATCGAGGACGAGGACCTGCCCAACATGAAGACCGTGGGCGATCTGATGGCCTACATCGAGTCCCACAAGGCCTGAGGCACGGCCCATGAGCAATCAGGACGTGTTTGAGCTGATGGCCCGCTTTGAGGGCAGCGCGGCTGTCAGCATGAAGTTCACCTGCAAAGACTTCTCCCTGGAGCTGAGCAAGGCAGCCGGGTCCGCCCCCGCCGCCGCCCCTGTGGCGGCGGCTCCCGCGGCCTCCGCTGTGCCCGCCGCTCCCGCCGAGGAGGAGGGCAGCGTCATCACCGCCCCCCTGGTGGGCACCTACTACGCCTCCCCCTCCCCCGGCGCCGCCCCCTTTGTGTCCGTGGGCGACCAGGTGAAGAAGGGGCAGACGGTCTGCCTGATGGAGGCCATGAAGATGATGAACGAGGTCACCGCCCCCTGCGACTGCGTCATCGAGGCGCTGCTCCAGGAGGACGGCGCCCTGGTCTCCTTCGGCGCCCCTCTGCTGCGCTATAAGGCGGTCTGAGCCATGTTCAAGCGGGTTTTGATTGCCAACCGGGGGGAGATCGCCCTCCGGGTCCTGCGGGCCTGCCGGGAAATGGACATCGATACCGTGGCGGTCTACTCCCAGGCCGACGCGGACGCCCTCCACGTCCAGTTTGCCGGCAGCGCCTACTGCGTCGGCCCCGCCAAGGCGGCCGACAGCTACCTGAACATGGACGCCATCCTCACCGTGGCCAAGGCCGCGGGCTGCGACGCCATCCACCCGGGCTACGGCTTCCTGTCTGAAAACGACGCCTTTGCCGACGCCTGTCAGGAGGAGGGCATCGCCTTCATCGGCCCCTCCGGCGACGTGATCCGGGCCATGGGCAACAAGGCCTCCGCCCGGGCGCTGATGCAGAAGGCGGGGGTGCCCGTGGTGCCCGGGTCCGACGGCCCGGTGCCCGACGCCCAGACCGCCAAGGCCGTGGCCGATTCCATCGGCTACCCGGTGCTCATCAAGGCCTCCGCCGGCGGCGGCGGCCGGGGTATGCGCCGGGTGTACGACCCGGAGGACTTTGTCTCCCTCTTTGAGGAGGCCCGGGCCGAGTCTGTCGCCTGCTTCGGCAGCGGTGAGATGTACCTGGAGAAGCTGATCCTGGACCCCCGGCACATCGAGTTCCAGATCCTGGCCGACCGCCACGGGAATGTGATCCACCTGGGGGACCGGGACTGCTCCATCCAGCGCCGCAACCAGAAGATGCTGGAGGAGGCCCCCTCCAAGGCCCTCACCCCTGAGCTGCGGGAGCAGATGGGCGCCGCCGCCGTGGCCGCCGCAAAGGCGGCGGGCTACGAGAACGCCGGCACCATCGAGTTCGTGCTGGACAGCGAGGGTCACTTCTACTTCATTGAGATGAACACCCGGATTCAGGTGGAGCACCCCATCACCGAGATGGTCACCGGCACCGACCTGGTGCGGGAGCAGATCCGCATCGCCGCGGGCCTGCCCCTGTCCCTGACCCAGGAGGACGTGAAGCTCCAGGGCCACGCCATCGAGTGCCGCATCAACGCCGAGGACCCGGCCAACGGCTTCCGCCCCTGCCCGGGCAAGACGGAGTTTCTCCATCTCCCCGGCGGCTGCGGCGTGCGGGTGGACTCCGCCCTGTACACCGGCTACGAGCTCTCCCCCTTCTACGACTCCCTGGCCGCCAAGATCATCGTCCACGCCCCCACCCGGCTGGAGGCCATCCGCCGGATGCGCCGGGCCCTGGAGGAGCTGATCGTGGAGGGGTACGCCACCAACGCCGAGCTGCTCCATCAGATCCTGTACCACCCGGACTTTGTCCGGGGAAGCTGCACCACCGGCTTCCTGGACCGTGAGCTCAAGTCGCTCCTGTCCTGGAGCCGCTGCGGAAGCGAGGAGAAGCAATGAGCAACGTATTTACCCGCCGCCGCGAAAAGCTGCTGGCCCTCAAGAGCCTGCGCAGCGGCGGCCCCCGCTCCGCCCCCGCCCCGGCCTGCCCCGCCTGCGGGGCCGAGGTGCCCAGGGGCGAGCTGCACAAGAACCTCTATGTCTGCCCCCGCTGCGGCCATCACCACGCCGTCAGCGCCTACTACCGGCTCAGCCTCATCCTGGACCCGGGCACCTTCCGGGAACTGGATGAGCGTCTGGCCTCCGCCGACCCTCTGGCCTTCCCCGGCTACGCCGGGAAGCTGGCCGACGCGAGCCGGCGCACCGGCCTGAGTGAGGCCGTGGTCACCGCCACGGGCCGCATCGACGGCCGCAGGACGGCTGTCGGCGTGCTGGACAGCCGCTTTTTCATGGGCAGCATGAGCGCCGCCGTGGGCGAGAAGGTCACCCGCCTGGTGGAGTACGCCGAGAAGAACCGCCTGCCCCTCATCCTGTTCTCCGCCAGCGGCGGGGCCCGGATGCAGGAGGGCATCCTCTCCCTGATGCAGATGGCCAAGACCGCCGCCGCCCTGGAGCACTTCTCCGCTGCCGGCGGGCTGTACATCTCCGTGCTCACCCACCCCACCACCGGCGGCGTCACCGCCAGCTTCGCCAGCCTGGGCGACTACATGCTGGCCGAGCCCGGGGCCCTGGTGGGCTTCGCCGGTCCCCGTGTGGTGGAGCAGACCATCGGCCAGCCGGTGCCCGAGGGCTTCCAGAGCGCGGAGTACCAGCTCAGCCACGGCTTCCTGGACGCGGTGGTGCCCCGGAAGGAACTGCGCGCCACGCTGAGCCGCCTGCTGCGGCTCCATGACCCGAAGGGAGGCCGCGACCGATGAACCAGACTCTTACCCCCGCCCAGCGGGTGGCCCTGGCCCGCAACCCCCAGCGGCCGGGCACGGCGGACTTTATCTCCGCCCTTTTCACCGACTTCTTTGAGCTGCGGGGCGACCGCCACTTCGGCGAGGACCCCAGCATTCTGGGCGGCGTGGCCCTGTACCACGGCCAGCCCGTCACCGTCATCGGCCACCGGAAGGGCCGCACCCTGGAGGAGAACCTGAAGTTCAACTTCGGCATGCCCAGCCCCGAGGGGTACCGGAAGGCCCAGCGGCTGATGGAGCAGGCGGACAAGTTCCGCCGCCCCGTCATCACCTTTATCGACACCCCCGGCGCCTACCCCGGCCTGGAGGCCGAGGCCAGAGGCCAGGGGGAGGCCATTGCCAAGTGCCTGTCCATCCTCTCCGCCCTGACGGTGCCCGTCATCTCGGTGGTCACCGGCGAGGGCGGCAGCGGCGGCGCTCTGGCTCTGGGCGTGGGCAACAGCGTGCTCATGCTGGAGAACGCTGTGTACTCCGTCCTCTCCCCCGAGGGCTTTGCCGCCATCCTGTGGAAGGACGCCTCCCGCAGCAGCGAGGCCTGCGACGTGATGAAGCTCACCGCCGCCGACCTGAAGGAGCTGGGCGTCATCGACGAGATCATCCACGAGCCCGAGGGCGGGGCCCACACCGACCCCGACGCGGTGTTCACCGCTGTGGACGCCGCCATCAGCCGGAATCTGGCCCCGCTGCTCAAGCTGAGCGGCTCCGCCCTGGCCAAGCAGCGCTACAGGAAATTCCGTGCCATGGGCAACCAGGCCATAAGGAGGGATCGGGGATGAACGGCATCAAACTCTGCGGCACCGGAGCCGCCGCGCCGGCCAAGGTGGTCACCAACGACGACATGGCCGCCATGGTGGAGACCAGCGACGAGTGGATCTCCACCCGCACCGGCATCAAGGAGCGGCGCTACTGCACCGACGAGACCCTGCTCTCCCTGTGCACCGACGCCGCCCGCCAGGCCATGGACCGGGCGGGCATCTCCCCCGCCGACCTGGGGGTGTGCCTGGTGGCCACCATCTCCCCCGACTTCATCACCCCCGCCCTCTCCTGCCTGCTCCAGCGTGAGCTGGGCCTGCCCGAGGACTGCCTGTGCATGGACCTGAACGCGGCCTGCTCCGGCTTCCTCTACGGGCTGCACACCGCCCAGTGCCTGCTGGACGCCTGCCCCAGGAAGTACGGCCTGGTGGTGGGCGGCGAGGTCTTTTCCCGCCTGATGGACTTCACCGACCGCACCACCTGCATCCTCTTCGGCGACGGCGCGGGGGCCGCCGTGGTCCGGTCCGGGCCCGACTGCCCTGTGCTTCACACCGTGGTGGGGGCCCGGGGAGACGAGAAGGTCCTCTATGTGCCCGGCGCGGGCACCGGAGCGCCCCAGTACATCCACATGGAGGGCACCGCCGTGTTCAAGTTCGCGGTGGAGACCGTGCCCAAGTGCATCACCCAGGTGCTGGAGCAGGCCCACATGACCGCCGAGGACATCGACCTGTTCGTCCTCCACCAGGCCAATGAGCGCATCATCGACCGGGTGGTGAAGAACCTGCACCTCCCCCCGGAGAAGTGCCCCAAGAACATCGCCAAGTACGGCAACACCTCTGCCGCCAGCATCCCGCTGCTCCTCCACGAGCTGTGCGCCTCGGGCGCCCTCAGGCCCGGCATGCGGGCTCTGCTCTCCGGATTCGGCGGCGGCCTGACCTGGGGCGGCGCCATCCTGGAGCTGGACGGGGCACGCTGATCCGGGCCGAAACACATCTTATATCTATCTGTGCCGCGCATTGCGGCGGAATGGGGATTTTTATGAAACTCAACGAACTGTTGGGAACGGAGTTTCCCTTTATTCAGGGCGGCATGGCCAACATCGCCACCGGCGAGTTTGCCGCCGCCGTATCCAACGCCGGCGCCCTGGGCCTCATCGGCTCCGGCGGCATGAACGCCGACAGCCTGCGGGAGAACATCCGCCGCTGCAAGGCCCTCACCGACAAGCCCTTCGGCGTCAACCTGATGCTGATGAACCCCTCCGTGGACGAGATGGCCAAGGTGGTCATTGAGGAGGGCGTGAAGGTGGTCACCACCGGCGCCGGCAACCCCGGCAAGTACATCCCCGCCTGGAAAGAGGCGGGCATCATCGTCATCCCCGTGGTGGCTGCCGCCGTGCTGGCCAAGCGCCTCACCCGGTACGGCATCGACGCCGTCATCGCCGAGGGCACCGAGAGCGGCGGCCACGTGGGCGAGATGACCACCATGGCCCTGGTGCCCCAGGTGGTGGACGCGGTGGACGTGCCCGTCATCGCCGCCGGCGGCATCGCCAGCGGCCGCCAGCTGGCCGCCGCCTATGCCCTGGGCGCCTGCGGCGTCCAGATCGGCACCTGCCTGCTGGTCAGCGAGGAGTGCCCCATCCACCCCAACTACAAGCAGGCCCTGCTCAAGGCCACCGACACCGACACCATCGTCACCGGCCGCACCACCGGTGCCCCCGTCCGGGTGCTCAAGAACAAGATGGCCCGGGAGTATGTCCGCATGGAGAAGGAGAACATCCCCCTGGCCGAGCGCGAGAAGCTGACCCTGGGCTCCCTGCGCCGGGCCGTCTTTGACGGCGACACCGAGATGGGCAGCCTGATGGCGGGCCAGGTGGCCGGCCAGCTCCACGAGATCCGCCCCGTGCGGGCCATCCTGGAGGAGCTGTACGCCGACTACCAGAAGTGCGTGAAAGGTCTGGTGAACGACCTGTGAGCCTGGCCTTTCTGTACGCCGGACAGGGCAGCCAGCACCCCGGCATGGGCGCTGACCTGTACGAAGCCTATCCCGCCTTCCGCGCCTTGCTGGACAGCGCGGCCGAGCAGGTGGACTTTGACCTGAAGGAGGTCTCCTTCACCGACGCCGCCGGTGTCCTCAACCAGACCGCCTACACCCAGCCCGCCATGGTGGCCTTTGCCGCCGGCGTCACCGCCCTGCTCTATGAGCGGGGCATCAGGCCCGACTATGCCGCCGGGCTCAGCCTGGGCGAGTACTCCGCCCTCCACGCCGCCGGCGTGTTCTCCGCCCCTGAGGCGGTGTCCCTGGTGGCCTTCCGGGGCAAGGCGATGACCCAGGCCGCCCAGGGCATGGACTGCGCCATGATGGCCGTGCTGGGCCTGGACGTGGCCGCCCTCCAGTCCGCCTGCGATCAGGCCGCCAGCCTGGGCGTGGTGGAGATTGCCAACTACAACTGCCCCGGCCAGCTGGTCATCGGCGGCGAGAAGGCCGCCGTGGAGAAGGCCGCCGCCCTGGCCAAGGAGCTGGGCGCCAAGCGGGCCCTGCCCCTGAAGGTCAGCGGCCCCTTCCACACCTCCCTCCTCAAGCCCGCCGGGGACGCCCTGGCGGAGCGGTTCCGCTCCGTGGAGTTCGGCCCCATGGCCTTCCCTGTGCTCTTCAACTGCCTGGGCCATGAGATGGGTGAGGGCGACACCATCCCCGCCCTGCTGGAGCGGCAGGTCCAGTCCTCCGTCCGCATGGAGGACACCATCCGCCGCATGGAGGCCCTTGGGGTGGACACCATCGTGGAGATCGGCCCGGGCAAGGTGCTCTCCGGCTTCGTCCGCAAGACCTGCCCCGCCATCCGCACCTTCGCCGTGGAGACCTGCGCCGACCTGGACGCCCTCACCGCGGCCCTGAAAGGAGAATCCTGATGAGCCTCACCGGAAAAACCGCCATCGTCACCGGCGGCAGCCGGGGCATCGGCAAGGCCGTGTGCCTGGAGCTGGCCCGCCGGGGCTGCAATATCGTCCTGTCCTTTGCCGGCAACACCGCCGCCGCCGACCAGACCGTGGCCGAGTGCCAGGCCCTTGGCGTCCAGGCCCTGGCCGTCCAGGGCAACGTGGCCGACGCCGACGCCGTCAAGGCCCTGTTCGACGCCGCCCTGAAGCAGTTCGGCGCCATCGACATCCTGGTCAACAACGCCGGCATCACCCGGGACAACCTGCTCATGCTCCTCAAGGAGGAGGACTTCGACGCCGTGGTGGACACCAACCTGAAGGGCACCTTCCTCTGCATGAAGGCCGCCGTCCGGCCCATGATGAAGCAGCGCCACGGCCGCATCATCTCCCTGAGCTCCGTGGTGGGCCTCCGCGGCAATGCCGGTCAGGTCAACTACGCCGCCAGCAAGGCGGGCGTCATCGGCATGACCAAGTCCCTGGCCAAGGAGCTGGCCGGGCGGAACATCACCGTCAACGCGGTGGCCCCCGGCTTTATCGACACCGATATGACCGCCGTGCTCCCCGACAAGGCCAAGGAGGCCATTCTGGCCTCCATCCCCATGGCCCGGCTGGGCGCGGCGGAGGACGTGGCCAACGCCGTGGCCTTCCTGGCCTCGGACGAGGCCGGGTACATCACCGGTCAGGTGCTGGCAGTGGACGGCGGCATGTCCATGTGAGCCGCCGCCTAGCGCTGTGTTGAAATTGGAGGTTATTATGGAAAAACGCCGAGTGGTCATCACCGGCCTGGGGGCCGTCACCCCCATCGGGCACACCGTGCCCGAGAGCTGGGCTGCCGTCCGCGCGGGCAAGTGCGGCGTGGCCCCTATCACCCGCTACAACACCGAAAACCAGAAGGTCAAGCTGGCCGCCGAGGTCAAGGACTGGGACCCCGAGTCCGTCCTGGACAAGAAGGAGGCCAAGCGGATGGCCCGCTACACCCAGCTGGCCATGGCCGCCGCCAAGGAGGCCGTGGCTGACAGCGGTCTGGACCTGGCCTCCGACGACCCCTGCCGCCGGGGCGTGATCGTCTCCAGCGGCATCGGCGGCCTGGACGTCACCGAGGCCGAGCACGCCAAGGGCACGGAGAAGGGCTTTGACCGCGTGTCCCCCTTCTACATCCCCATGGCCATCTCCAACATGGCCGCCGGCCTCATCGCCATCGCCCACAACTGCAAGGCCATGTGCACCTGCCCTGTCACCGCCTGCGCCGGCGGCACCAACGCCGTGGGCGACGCCTTCCACTACATCCGGGACGGCTACGCCGACGTGATGCTGTGCGGCGGCGCCGAGGCCGCCGTCACCCCCCTGGCCATCGGCGGTTTCACCTCCATGAAGGCCCTCTGCACGTCCACCGACCCGGACCGGGCCTCCATCCCCTTTGATGCGGAGCGGAGCGGCTTTGTCATGGGCGAGGGCGCGGGCATCCTGGTGCTGGAGGAGTACTCCCACGCCGTTGCCCGGGGCGCCAAGATCTACGCCGAGCTGGTGGGCTACGGCGCCACCTGCGATGCCCACCACATGACCGCCCCCGCCCCCAGCGGAGAGGGCGGCGCACGGGCCATGGCCATCGCCCTGGCCGACGGCGGTGTGTCCCCCGACGAGGTGGACTACATCAACGCCCACGGCACCTCCACCCACCTGAACGACAGCGGCGAGACCGCCGCCGTCAAGACGGTGTTCGGCGCCCACGCCAAGGAGCTGATGATGAGCTCCACCAAGTCCATGACCGGCCACATGCTGGGCGCGGCGGGCGCTGTGGAGGCCATCTTCACCGCCCTGTCCCTGAAGGAGGGCTTTGCCCCCGCCACCATCCACTACCAGGTCCCCGATCCGGAGTGCGACCTGGACGTGGTGCCCAACGAGGGCCGGGAGGCCGACCTGCGGTACGCCATGTCCAACTCCCTGGGCTTCGGCGGCCACAACGCCAGCATTCTGCTGAAGAGATGGGAGGAAGCGTAATGCAGCTCAATTCCAATCAGATCGCCGAGATCCTGCCCCACCGCTACCCCTTCGCCCTGGTGGACCGCATCACCGACGGCGAGGAGGGCCAGTGGGCCCAGGGCATCAAGTGCGTGTCCGTCAACGAGCAGTTCTTCTGCGGCCATTTCCCCCAGAAGCACGTCATGCCCGGCGTGCTCATCATCGAGGCCCTGGCCCAGGTGGGTGCGGTGGCCCTTCTGTCCGTGCCGGAGAACCGGGGCAAGCTGGCCCTGTTCGGCGGCATCAAGAACGCCCGGTTCAAGCGCCAGGTGGTGCCCGGGGACGTGCTGGAGCTCAAGTGCACCCTGACCAAGCGGAAGGGCCCTGTGGGCATCGGCGAGGCCGTGGCCACTGTGGGCGGCGAGACCGCCGCCACGGCGGAGCTGGTCTTTGCCATAGCCGACGCCGGGAAGTAAGGTTGCTCTTTCCGCCCCGTTTTGATACAATAGTGTCTGGATACACTCCCGGCGCGTTTTTTCCCAGGCACAGAAGCGAATTTTTGTCCGGCTGCGGCCGGGCTCTGTCTGATGGAGGCGGAAATGATGCTGGAACAGCGGTTTCAGGACGTGTATACAAAATTCAAACTGCATTTTTATCGCGAAATCTTTGAGCGCTTTCAGAGCCGGGAGGCCAGTCTCACCACGGTGGAGACCTTCTGTATGGAGGCCATCCAGGCCCTGCGCCTGCCCACCATCAATGAATTTGCCTCGTTCATGAAAATCTCCCCCCCAAACGCCGCCTACAAGGTCAACAGCCTGATCAAAAAGGGCTATGTGGAGAAGATCCAGTCCGAGCACGACAAGCGGGAGTATCACCTGCGCCCCACCCAGAAGTATATTGACTACTACAATATCAGCAACGACTACGTGCGCAAGGTGATGGGCCGCATCGCGGAGCGGTTCTCCCCCGCCGACTGCGCCAAGCTGGAGGAGATGCTGGCCATTGTCAGCGACGAGCTGATGCCGGAGATCCCCCTGCCAGCCCATGAGGCCCAGCAGGGCGCCTGATGGACAGCGCGTTCAAAACAGAAAACGCAGGAAGCACCGTGCTCTCCGCCGTATGTGCGGAGGTGCACGGTGCTTTTGCTGTCTCAGTCCTTCTTTTTCCCCTTTCCCGTCGGCTCCTCCATGGCCTGTTCCAGCTTCTGGAGCGCCTTTTTCTCAATGCGGGATACATTCCGCCTGAACTAATGCAAGCATTCGCCGGTGAAAAACGGCGCCGCTTCAGGCGGCGCACTCCCTTGCGGCTGCTGGCTTTGGGCCACTTCGTCCAGTTGGGCGAAGCGGAACTTGATGATGATTTCCTTGTCCTCGGTGAGCTCCACCCGCTCGATGAGGCTCACCAGCAGTTCCCGGCTCTCTCCCGCCGTCTGGATAAACCGCTCCACCAGTTCTCTCGCCCGGTCATCCACTGTGACCGGGCTCTTTTTCTGCAGCTCCATCTCCTGCCGCCGCTCCTCCAGCAGCTTGCGGTCCAGCTTCAACCGGTTGAAGAGCCGTTGAAAGTCCTCCTCAGGCAGCAGGCCGCTGAGCCGGTCGGCGTACACCCGGTCCATGCTGGCGGTGAGGCTGTCGATTCTGGACTGAAGGGCCTGGAGCTCCGCCTCCAGGCTGCTCTGCTTCCTGGCCTCCTCTACCGCCTCCCGCGCCATGGGCAGCAGCTCCTCCGGGTTCAGAAAGCCCCGGCACACCTCCTGCACTCTGGCGATTACCGCGTCGGTCACCGTCTTCTCCTTGATGGAGTGGCAGGTACACACCCCCGCCTTGGTGAACCTCTGGTAGGTGCGGCAGACGAAGTAGAGCACGTCCTCTCCCCTGGTGTTCTTCCGGTTGATGACCGCCAGCGGATAGCCGCACTCATGGCAGAAGATCAGGCCCTTGAGGAGGAAGTCGTAGGTCCGGCTTCTGGTGTGCTTGCGGCTGTTGAGCAGCATCCGCACCCTGTGGAAGGACTCCGCGTCCACCAGAGGCTCGTGGGTGCCCTCCACCACCACCCAGTTGGCCGGGTCCTGCTTCAGGCACTTCTTGGACTTGTAGCTGATCTTCACGCTGCGTCCCTGCACCATGTTGCCGATGTAGGTCTCGTTCTGCAGCATCTCGGAGATGCGCTCACTGCTCCACAGGCCGGTGTAGGGGCCGGGCTTTGCCACCGGCAGATTGGCGTAAGCGGCCGGGGTAGGTATCCCCTCCCGGTTGAGGAGCACCGCGATGTTCCGGGAGCTCATGCCGTCCAGAGCCAGAGCGAAAATCCGCCGCACAATGGGGGCCACTTTCTCGTCAATGACGATTTTGTTTTTCTCCGTGGGGTGCATCTTGTAGCCGTACACCGGCTTGCCGCCGATGAACTCCCCCTTCCGCTGTTTATCACGCTTGACGCTCTTAATCTTCTTGGAGATGTCCTTGGCATACATGTCGTTCATGATGGCCCGGAAGGGCGTAATGTCGTTGGCGGTGGAGTCCACGCCGGTGTCGATGCCGTCCAGCAGGGAGATGTACCGCACCCGGTGCTCCGGGAAGTACCGCTCCATGTAGTGGCCGGTCATGATGTAGTCGCGTCCCAGGCGGGAGAGGTCCTTGGTGATGACCATATTGACCTTCTTGGCCTCAATGTCGGCGATCAGGCGCTGGAAGCTGGGACGGTCAAAATTCGTGCCGCTCCAGCCGTCGTCCACATAGGTGTCGAAAACGGTCAGCCGGTGCTGCTGGACGAACTCCCGCAGCAGGGACTCCTGGTTCTGGACGCTCTGGGATGGTCCCTCGCTCTCATCCTCCTTTGACAGTCTGATATATAAGGCCGCATGGTAGTCCATGGGATTGCTTATCTCTAAGTACATGCTATGCCTCCTGAGATAAGCTGCCATTCATCATGGCAATTGTACCGCGCTTTGAATACTCCGGCTGAGAAAAAGCCGAAAAGAGCGGCAAATGATCTCCCGCGCGTCCTCTTTTCCGCTGAACTCACACCGGACCTGAACCTCTCGCCTTTTCAATCCGCTCACTCCTTTCCTGTGATCTCTCTATTCCTATGTCCACGAAAAGGAGGACTTGCCTGTCCGCGGCATCAGAAGCCGGATTCCATGGGCATAACGGGTTCTGTACTGCCACTCCAGCCGTACCGCTCTGCCATCGCTTGACCAGGATGAATTCAAACAATTGGGGCATAGTTTTCTTCTTTTGAAAAAGACTACCTGTAACATGATCATTTGGAGGAAACGTATGACATCATTATGGGAGCGGACCTGGGAGCATACGAACTTTGCGCCCCTGGAGGGCGATGTGAATACCGATGTGCTGATCATCGGCGGCGGTATGGCAGGCGTTTTGTGCGCCTATCTGCTGCATCATGCCGGGGTACCGTATTTGCTGGCGGAGGCGGAAACAATGTGCAGCGGTATTACAAAAAACACCACCGCCAAGCTCACCAGCCAGCATGGGCTAATCTATAATAAGCTGATTCGGACCTTGGGCGTTGAGCGCGCAAAGGGATACCTCTCTGCCAACCAGGAGGCGCTTCAGAAGTACCGGGTGCTGTGCCGCGGCATCGACTGCGACTTTGAGGAAAAGAGCGCCTACGTCTACGCTCTGAACGACCGCCGGAAACTGGAGCAGGAGATGGCCGCCCTGGAAAAACTGGGCTTCCACGGGGAATTTGCGGAGCATCTGCCCCTTCCCTTCTCCACGGCGGGCGCCGTCAAATTTTCAAACCAGGCCCAGTTCCACCCGTTGAAATTCGTCTCCGCCATCTCAAAGGGCCTGCATATTTACGAGCATACCCCGGTGCAGGAACTGATTGGCACCACGGCAGTGACGGACCGTGGCAAGATTACTGCAAAGAACATCATCGTGGCCACCCACTTCCCTTTTCTCAACAAGCACGGCAGCTATTTTATCAAGCTGTATCAGCGCCGTTCCTATGTTATCGCGCTGGAGCACGCCGCGAATGTGGACGGCATGTATATCGACGAGGCAGAGGACGGCCTGTCCTTCCGCAATTACGGAGACCTGCTACTGATTGGCGGCGGGGGCCACCGCACCGGAAAGCAGGGCGGTGCTTGGAAGGAGCTGCGGGACTTTGCCGGGCGGTATTACCCCAACGCCGCAGAGAAGTACCACTGGGCCACCCAGGACTGCATGAGCCTGGACGGTGTCCCCTATATCGGCCCCTATTCTGTCTCCACCTCCCATCTCTATGTGGCCACCGGCTTCAACAAGTGGGGGATGACCTTCTCCATGGTCTCCGCCATGATTTTGAGCGACCTTGTCCAGGGGAAGAAGAATCCTTATACAGATGTGTTCTCCCCTTCCCGCTCCATTCTCCGCCCCCAGCTGGCTGTCAACGGCCTGGAGGCCATGGTCAGCCTGCTGACCCCCACCTCTAGGCGCTGCCCGCACCTGGGCTGTGCGCTGAAGTGGAACCCTCAGGAGCACACCTGGGACTGCCCCTGCCACGGCTCCCGCTTCACCGAAGAGGGCAAGCTCATTGATAACCCGGCAACGGGAAATCTGGAGCTGTAATTCCCTCTAAAACGCCATCTGCCGGCGGGCATCCAGCAATTCAAACGGATTTCGTCCACCTTTACCGTAAAATCGCTGAAACACAGCAAAAATCCGCCGGGAGCATACGCTCCCAGCGGATTTTTTGTTCTTCTGATCTTACGGCGCCCGATTGGGACCACAAACCGCTCTTTCCAATCATTTTATAGAAATCAGGTCCCCCTCAGATATTTTGGGCGGTCCTGTCGCTGGCGCCTTTCAGCAGGCCGTTCACATCCGGAAAGGGCGCCACCGTCCGCGCCAGGATGCCGTTGAGTAAGGCAATGAGGATGCCGTAGTTGGTGATGGGGATCCCCTGGTCAGCGGCAGAACGCTGGCGGTACTTCATCTCCCGCTCCCCCAGTGTGCAGCCTCCGCAGTGGATCACCAGCTTATAGGGGCTTAAGTCCTCCGGGTACTCCCGGCCGGAGCAGAAGGTATAGTCCGGATTCACGCCTGTGGCCTCATGGATCCAGCGGGGCAGCTTCACTGTGCCGATATCCTCGCACTGGCGGTGGTGGGTACAGCCCTCGGCAACGAGCACCTTGTCCCCATCCTTCAGGTCATATATCGTCTGAGCACCCGCCACAGTGAGGGGCAGGTCCCCCTTGTACCGGGCCATGAGGATAGAGAAAGAGGTGAGAGGCACTGACTCCGGCACGATCTTGGCCACCTTGGCAAAGGCCTGACTGTCGGTGACCACCAGCCGGGGCGGCCTGGCCATCCCATCCAGAGTGATGGCCAGCTCGGTATCCCGGCACACCAGAGCGGAGGCCCCGGCCTCCAGCACATCCCGGATGGTCTGCTGCTGGGGCAAAATCAGCCGTCCCTTGGGGGCAGCCTTGTCGATGGGCACCACCAGCACCACCGTATCCCCGGTCCGGAGCAGATCGGCAATGAGGGGCCGCTTGGGGCCCTCCTGTCCCGCCAGACGGGCGGCCTTCTCCTTCAGCTCGTGGATGTGCAGGCCGGTGAGGGCGCTGACCCACAGGGTGTTCTCCCCCTCCTCCGGCACTGCCTCCAGCAGATCGGCCTTGTTCCAGGCCAGCAGATAGGGGATACCCTTGTCCTTGATGAGAGAGAGCAGATCCTCCTCCGCCTTGCCCAGAGAGGCGGTGGCATCGGCCACCAGGATGGCCAGGTCGGTCTTGTTCAGTACCTGGCGGGTCTTTTTCACCCGCAACTCCCCCAGGGCGCCCTCGTCGTCAATTCCCGGGGTGTCGATGATCTGCACCGGGCCCAGGGGCAGCAGCTCCATGGCCTTGTACACCGGGTCGGTGGTAGTGCCCTTCACGTCGGACACGATGGCCAGATCCTGGCCGGTGAAGGCGTTGACCAGGCTGGACTTGCCGGCGTTGCGCCGGCCGAAAAAGGCAATGTGGACCCGCTCGCCGGCGGGGGTGGCGTTCAGACTCATGGCGCTCCCTCCTCAGAAACGGAAATCCCGCTCGCCCTGGGCGATCTTCACCAGACGGTCGGCCACAATCTCCTTCACCTTGGGATTGGTGATGTAGGCCTGCTGCCGGGCGATAACCTTCTCGCCCACCGCACGGGTCTCGGGGGCGGCGTAGTCCTCCAGATACTCCTTCAGGGTCATCAGGGCGTTGGGCAGGCAGCAGTTCTGGATCTGCCCCGCCTTACACAGGGACATGAACCGGTCGCCGGTGCGGCCCTCCCGGTAGCAGGCGGTGCAGAAGGAGGGCACATAGCCCAGCTCCATGAGCCAGCGGACCACCTGATCCAGGGTGCGGCTATCGGACACGTCGAACTGGGCGGAGGACTCCTCCTCCGGCTCCTTCTCCACATAGCCGCCCACGCTGGTGCGGGAGCCGCCGGAGATCTGGGAGATACCCAGGCCCAGTACCCGCTCCCGCACCTTCTGGCTCTCGCGGGTGGAGATGATCATACCGGTGTAGGGCACCGCCACCCGGATACAGGCCACGATCTTGGCAAAGATGTCGTCGGAGATGCCGTTGTCAAAGGCATTGGGGTCAATATCGTCGGCGGGGCACACCCGGGGCACGCTGATGGTGTGGGGCCCCACCCCAAACACCGCCTCCAGGTGCTCGGCGTGCATCAGCAGGCCGGCAAACTCATAGCGGTACAGCTCCAGGCCGAAGAGCACCCCCAGGCCCACGTCGTCGATGCCCCCCTCCATGGCCCGGTCGTGGGCCTCGGTGTGGTAGGCATAGTTGCTCTTGGGCCCGGTGGGATGGAGCTTCTCATAGCTCTCCTTGTGGTAGGTCTCCTGGAACAGGATGTAGGTGCCGATCCCGGCCTCCTTCAGCTTGCGGTAGTTCTCCACCGTGGTGGCGGCAATGTTCACGTTCACCCGGCGGATGGCGCCGTTCTTGTGCTTGATGGAGTAGATGGTCTTGATGGACTCCAGAATGTACTCCAGGGGATTGTTCACCGGGTCCTCCCCCGCCTCCAAGGCCAGCCGCTTGTGGCCCATGTCCTGGAGGGCGATGACTTCCGCCTTGATCTCCTCCTGGGTCAGCTTCTTGCGGGGGATGTGCTTGTTCTTGGCGTGGTAGGGGCAGTAGAGGCAACCGTTGACGCAGTAGTTGGACAGGTACAGGGGCGCAAACATGACGATGCGGTCGCCGTAGAAGTCCTTCTTGATCTGCTTGGCCAGGTCATAGAGTTCCTGATTCTTGTCCTCCAGCTCACAGGCCAGCAGCACCGAGGCCTCCCGGTGGGTCAGTCCCTTGCGCAGCTTGGCCTTCTCCAGAATGGCGTCGATGACGGCTGCATCATTCTTGTGGGCGTCGGCGTAGGCCAGGCTGTCCAGGATCTCCTGGTGGTCGATAAAGTCCTCTGCTTTTCTGGATTTGGGATCGTACATTGGGATTACTTCCTTTCTTTTGGGTCAGGGTGGGTCCCTTCCCCGTCAGTTTTTCTCTCTCTTATTGATGATTGGGAAAGTCTCCCCGGTGGACGGCCACGGTGCAGCCGATGGCGGCCAGACGTTTCCGCAGACCAGCCAGGTGCTCGGCGGCCTCATCTCCGGTGCGGAGCTTGTTGTCGTAAAGGGTGTACTTATCCCGGGCGGCGGGGGGCGACAGGTTGGGCATTACCACGTTGGCCCCCGCCAGAATGCCCAGCTCCCGGCCCTGGGGGTGGATTGTCCCCAGAGCGGTGGTGGCGGGCAGCAGCACGCGGGGCAGGGTGAGCCGCACCAGGGAGAGCAAGATCAGCGTATCCTCCAGTGTGCCCGCCGGTTCCCCGGCAAAGGGGGTGTCCTTCTGTGGAATAAAGGGGCCCAGTCCCATCATGTGGGGCTGGAAGTCCTGGAGGAAGCAGAAATCCTCCGCCAGGGTGTCCGCGGTCTGTCCGGGGGAGCCCACCATGAAGCCGGCCCCCACCTGGTAGCCGATGTCCTTCAGGGTGCGCAGGCAGCCCAGCCGGTGCTCCAGCGTCAGCTCCGGCGGGTGGAGTTTTCCATAGTGGACGCTGTCCGCCGTCTCGTGGCGGAGAAGATACCGGTCTGCCCCGGCGTCAAACCACAGCTGGTACACTTCCCGCTCAAACTCTCCCAGAGAGAGGGTCACGGCGCAGTCCGGCCACCGGGCCTTGATGGCCGCCACCGTCTCCGCCACCCGGTCCGGGGTGAGCCCGGGGTCCTCGCCCCCCTGGAGTACAAAGGTGCGGAATCCCCAGCCGTACCCCTTCTCACAGCAGGCTAGGACCGTGTCCCGGTCCAGACGGTAACGGGACACATGCCGGTTGTCTCGCCGGATTCCGCAGTACAGGCAGTTGTTTCTGCAAATGTTGCTGCATTCAATAAGCCCTCGGACATAGATCTGGTCGCCGTACCACCGGCGGCGCTCGGCCAGCGCCCGGGCAAAGAGCGCCTCCCGATCCAGGTCATACCGGCGGGCCAGCAGGGTCCGCCACTCCTCACGGCTCAGCCACCGCTGAAGACACAGCTTGTCAAGAAGGTCACGCATCGGGCAGCTTGGAGTAAAGGGCCTTGGCAGTAACACCGGGCAGCATCCCGATCTTGCCGGACAGGCTGCTGATGGCATCCCCCGGGGCGTCCAGCACGATGCTGATAATGTTGATCTCCCGTTTCCGGTAGGGCAGCCCCATCCGACCGATGATATAGTCCTTGTACTGGTGCAGCAGCTGGTTCAGTGGCTCCACTGAGTTCGGATTTTCCACCACGATGCCCAGCAGAGCCACACGGGTCTCTTCCATAGATATCCTCCTCTTCCGCCGGCGCAAAAAAAGCGCACCCGGAAAAGGGTGCGCAAATAAAGCGGCATCGGCCGCCTGTTCCATCTGCATCCCTTCCCCATCAGGGCAGCCGCCCTTCTGCGTCAGCGATATTGTGGTTAGGAGTATACCACATATTCAGATGCTTGAAAAGAACTTTTCGTCCACCTGACCAGAAATTCCCGAAAATTTTCTTCTTCCTTTGGAGTAATTGATGTCCCATATCTCAGGCCCCCGCTGTGGCCTGCCCCTCTAAAACTCCATCTGCCGGTGGGCGCCCAGCAATTCAAACCGGTTTCTGTCCACCTTCAACAGTCCCTCCTTCTGCATCTTGCTCAGCTCGTTTGACAGCGCACTGCGGTCCACGTTGAGGTAGTCGGCCAGCTGCTGGCGGTTAAAGGGGACGGCAAAGCTGCGGCTCCCGCTGCGCACGGCCTGATAGGACAGATAGGACAACAGCCGCCCGCGGATGGACTTGGAGGCGGTGTGAAAAATTTTCCGGGAGAGGTTCAGGTTCTTTTGGGCGGAGAGGGAGAGCAGATTGCGGATCAGCTTGCTGTGGTGGTCGCAGGCATGGGAGCACACCCGGAGGACCCGATCCACATTCAAAAACAGCACCTCTGTGGGCTCAGCGGCCACCACGTTGACCATCAGCGGCTCACTGGAGGCACAGGCGTAGGTCTCGGCAAAGATTTGCCCTGGCCCGATGCTGTCCAGCACGGTGGTATTGCCCCACAGGTCATCGTTTTCAATCAGTACGCTGCCGGACAGGACCACGCCCAGAGATGTGACCACATCTCCTGTGCGGTAGATCATCGCGCCCTTGGAGGACTGCCGCACCTCTGCGCCCAGGCAGGAGAGCATGGCCTCCACCTCCCGGGGCGTGGCGCCGCGAAACAGCGCTGTCTTGGACAGTCCAATAAAATCCATCATAAAAAAGCTCCTTTTGTTGTTTTAACAACATACAGATCGTTCTGACTATAGTATACTCCCCTCAGAAAGTCAAGGGCGACCTGCCCCGCACGAAACCAACCACGGGTTTATGAGGAGAAAATCATGATGGAAAATAAGATGTTTTGTTATCAGTGTCAGGAGACCGCCGGGTGCAAGGGCTGCACCATGTCAGGCGTCTGCGGCAAGAAGCCGGACGTGGCGGCCATGCAGGATCTGCTGGTGTACGTGACCAAGGGGCTGTCCGCCGTGACCACCCGGCTGCGTGCCGAGGGTAAGGATGTGCCCCACGAGGTCAACCATCTGATCACCCTGAACCTGTTCACCACCATTACCAATGCCAATTTTGACAAGGAATCCATTGTGGCCCGCATCCATGCCACTCTGGACACCAAGGAAAAGCTGCTGTCCCAGGTGGAGCACAGGGACGCGCTGCCTCAGGCCGCGGTCTGGACGGCGGACGAGTCCGTCTTTGAGGCCAAGGCCGCCCAGGTGGGCGTCCTGTCCACCAAGGACGAGGACATCCGCTCCCTGAGGGAGCTGATCACCTACGGCCTCAAGGGCCTGTCCGCCTACTCCAAGCACGCCAATGCCCTGTTTCAGGAGGACACCGAGGTGGACGCCTTCCTCCAGCGGGCCCTGGCCGCCACGCTGGACGACAGCCTGACCGTGGACGATCTGGTGGCCCTGACCCTGGAGACCGGTAAGTTCGGCGTATCCGGCATGGCGCTGCTGGACAAGGCCAACACCACCGCCTATGGCAATCCCGAGATCACGAAGGTCAAGCTGGGCGTGGGCAAGAACCCAGGCATCCTGGTCTCCGGCCACGACCTGCGGGATCTGGAGATGCTGCTGGAGCAGACCCAGGGCACCGGCGTGGACGTGTACACCCACTCCGAGATGCTGCCCGCCCACTACTACCCCGCCTTCAAGAAGTATCCCAACTTCGTGGGCAACTACGGCAACGCCTGGTGGAAGCAGAAGGAGGAGTTTGAGTCCTTCAACGGCCCCATTCTCATGACCACCAACTGCATCGTGCCCCCCAAGGACAGCTACAAGGACCGGCTGTATACCACCGGTGCCGCGGGCTACCCCGGCTGCAAGCACATCCCCGGTGAGATTGGCCAGCAGAAGGATTTCTCCGCTCTCATTGAGCACGCAAAGAAGTGCGCGCCCCCCACCGAGCTTGAGAACGGCGAGATTGTGGGTGGCTTTGCCCACGCTCAGGTGCTTGCCCTGGCCGATCAGGTGGTGGAGGCCGTCAAGAGCGGCGCCATCAAGAAGTTCGTGGTCATGGCAGGCTGCGACGGCCGGGCCAAGAGCCGGGACTACTACACCGAGTTCGCCAAGGCCCTGCCCAAGGACACCGTGATCCTCACCGCCGGATGCGCCAAGTATAAGTACAACAAGCTGAACCTGGGCGACATCGGCGGCATCCCCCGCGTGCTGGACGCCGGTCAGTGCAACGACTCCTACTCCCTGGCGGTCATCGCCCTGAAGCTGAAGGAGGTCTTTGGCCTGGACGATATCAACGACCTGCCCATTGTCTACAATATCGCCTGGTATGAGCAGAAGGCCGTCATTGTTCTGCTGGCCCTGCTGTACCTGGGCGTCAAGAACATCCACCTGGGTCCCACCCTCCCTGCCTTCCTCAGCCCCAACGTGGCCAAGGTGCTGGTGGAGAACTTCGGCATCGCCGGAATCGGCACCGTGGAGGACGACCTGAAGCTGTTCTTCCCGGAGGCATAAGCGCTGTTCGGACCGCGCTTTTTCATACGGCAAAACAGATAAATGGCAGCTCATGTTTTTGTGTATTTTGCCGCTTACAATAAGCGCGATACATTCCGTCTGTTTCTGCAATTTTTTGTAAACCCGGAACCCCTTGTCCCACAGGGGTTCCGGGTTTCACTTACATTAGTTCCGGCGGGATACATAGGACCGGGAGATGCCGCAGCGGGCGGCGATCTCCCGCTGGGTCAGGGGGTTCTGGCCGCCCAGGCCATAGCGCAGGCCGATGATCATGGCCTCCCGCTCGTTCAGGCAGTCCCTCACGCACCGGCGCACCTTGATGCAGGACTCCCGGGCGTCCAGATTGTCCAGCATGTCGTCGTCCACACTGATAACATCCATCAGGGAGAGGGAACTCCCGTCCCCGTCCGCCTCCAGCGTGTCCGACAGAGACACCTCCCCCTGCATCTTCTTCCGGCTGCGGAAATGCATCAAAATTTCATTTTCAATGCACCGGCTGGCATAGGTGGCCAGGCGCACGTTCTTATCCGCCTTGAAGGTGGAGATCCCCTTGATGAGCCCGATGGTGCCGATGGAGATCAGGTCGTCCTGGTCGTCGGTCTGGGTGTAATACTTCTTGATGATGTGGGCCACCAGGCGGAGATTGTGCTCGATCAGGACGTTCCGGGCCTCCAGATCCCCGGCGGCGCAGCGCTCCAGGTACATCCGCTCCTCCTCCGCCTTCAGGGGCCGCGGGAAGGAGCCCCCGTTCCCCCCGGAGAGCCGCAGTGTGACGAAGAGCCCGTTGAGCATCAGAAGCAGCCATGCTGTCAGCATACCATCACCCTCCATTTTTCTGCATGGTAAGGTATCCTATTCCTGTCCGGCACGTCCTTATGTTTGTTCCCTGTCCATACAGACGGCCGCCCGGGCGCACATAGTGCACCCGGGCGGCTCTTTTGTGAGGCGGTTTACGTTCCGGCAGACACGGACTTCCGGATCTGGAGGAGAATCAGCAGCAGGCTGATCCCCAGCAGGATATGGCCGATGCCCGCCACGCCGGAGAGCGCGCCGTTCAGGGCGGAGGACAGGCTGGTCCCCAGCACCTGGACCACGCCCCGGAGCAGCAGGGTCAGGCCGGTCAGGTTCAGGCCCACGTGGTACACGGCCAGAACCTTTCCCGTACCGGCGCCGGAAAATCCCACGGCCTTCTCCAGCAGCAGGAGCAGCAGGAAAAAGGCCACGCCAAGGACAAAGTAGTGGGGGTGGATGGCGGAGAGCACAGTGCGGCCCGTGAAGCCGTTGAACTTGGTGAACTCCCGGTAGAACACGCCGAAGATCATGGCGATCACGGCGTAGGCCACGGCAGTATTGGCATAGCGTTTCATACAGAATTCCTCCTTATTTTTCGTTCGTCATGGCCTGGTAGCCGATGAGCACGGTCCACACATAGGCGCAGGTCTTGGGGATCATCAGCATGCCGATCATGGGCACCACGTCGGCCCAGAGGACCACCGGGATATAGAAGGCGAAGCTGAGGACAATGGTCAGCCACATCCAGCGGAAGGCCCGGTCGTTCCGTTCCCCGGCGCTGCGGTAGAACAGGACGATAATCAGCACACCCAGCAGAGCAAAGGGGATGTTCCGCCAGATACCCCAGGACAGAGGTCCGGAGGCGCTGAGCCAGTCGTTCTGGGGCATCATGCACAGGAAAATCCGCAGCCCAGCCAGGATGTACACGGCAGCGGTGACGCCGTGTTTTCCCTGAATCTGATAGCGCTGCCGCCAGACATAGTAGAGGAGCACATAGAAGATGGTCATGGTGATGGAGGTGATCCACTTGCCCAGCCCCAGGGGTACGGTGTAGTGCTCCAGACCGGTGGTGCACAGGGCCACCGCCCGGGGCACCAGGTGGAAGGCATCCCCCGCCCCCAGCACCACGGCCATCACGCCGAAGAGCCGGTACTGGTTCCGGCCTCCGCTGCCCCGGATCATGAGGATACCGATGGTAATGACTGAAATGAGATAGACCACGTCAAACAGGGTCTCTGCAATTGCCTGCATGGTAATGTTCCTTTCCTTGTTTTTCGTTCTTTCTCTATATCAACCGCACGCTGCCGCACGGACCGCCCTCCCGTAGTTCCGGCCGAACAGGCACCCGGCCAGCAGCAGGGCCGCCCCCAGGCCGGAGTAGAACACGGCGATAAACCGCTCCGGCGCCAGGCCGGAGGCCCGCAGGCCGATGCCGCCGGTCATCATCACCGCCATGATGGCAAAGGCCTTTCCGTCAAAAAATTTCAGAAAAAACTGGGGTTTTTCCTCCATGCCCGCAATGCGGCCGGTGTGCTTTTTCACCAGCCTCCCGAAGACAAAGCGCTGGAACAGCACAAAGACCACGGCGGACAGCAGCAGGTTCACCGCTGTGACATAGGCCGGGTAGGCCAGGACGCCGATCCGCAGGATATTGAATCCCGCCGCCCCCCACACCAGGCAGGCCAGCAGCAGGAGGGTATTCTTCTGTACTTTCATATCATATCGCTCCTTATCTGAACGCTGTTCATTTTGACTCTAAAAAAATCCCGCGCCCATCCCCGGGCCACAGGCCCGGAAAGATGGGAGAGCGGGGTATATTCTGCTTCAAGGCTCCGGGGACAATCAGTAGACGGTTCTCCGGATCAGCTCCAGGACGGGGGACGGGTCGTAGTCCTCCCGGAGCAGGGCGGACAGGAAGAGGGAAAACAGGATGTCCGCAAACTTTTCCGCCGTGAATTCACCGTCAAAGGCGCAAGTCCGGACTTTGGGGTCCCGCTTCAGTACGGCGCACAGTCCCCCCAGGATGTGCTGCCAGGTCTGCTCCATCCGCTGTCTGCCGCCGGCCTTCTCCATGCCCAGAAAGCCCATGGAGTGGAGGGTGAAGAACCCGGGATACGCCCGGCAGCCGTACTCCATGCGCCCGTAGATCCAGGAGACGCAGGCCAGGGTGTCCCGGAACACCTCCTCCTGCTCCGGCAGGTGGAAGATGTCGCACCAGACGCTCTCCACCGTGGCGGACACCAGATCGGCCTTGGAGGCAAAGTAGTTGTAGATGGACCCCACCGACACGCCGCAGGCGCCCGCCACGGAGCGGATGCTGACCGCGGACCAGCCCCGGCTGCGGATCAGCTCCCGGCTGGCGGCAAGGATCTCCTCTTTGGATGTGACAACGGTATTCATGGCCCGACCTCCAATATGAACAATGTTCATTATAGCCACGGCACCCTGTCCTGTCAAGTATCCCGCTCAAATTTTTTCTCTTTCCCCATGCCGTTGTATCCGGCATGAAAATCACGTATAATGGGGATATCCTTCGCCGTCAGGCCAACCGAGGTGATAACCATGGACAATCCGGAACATCTGCTGGCCCATACCCTCCCCTTCTGGCCGGAGCTCAGTGCCGAAGAGCAGGATACCCTGAAACGGAGCCTTCTCTCCGCCGCCGTGCCCAAGGGCACGGTCACCCACCGGGCAGACCAGGAGTGCCAGGGCCTGCTTCTGCTCCTGTCCGGCCAGCTGCGGGTGTATCTTCTCTCCGAAGAGGGCCGGGAGGTCACCCTTTACCGGGTAAGAGCGGGAGAACTGTGCGTCATGTCCTCCTCCTGCCTGATGGACGCCATTGTGTTCGACGTGCTGATTGAGGCCATGGAGGACACCCAGGCCGTCACCATCCCGTCGGCCATCCTGTCCCCTATCCTCCAGAACCACCCCAGGGCCGAGCTTTTTCTCTATAAGACAGCCAGCGAGCGGTTCTCCGATATCATGTGGACCATACAGCAGATCCTCTTTATGGGCATTGACCGGCGTGTGGCCATCTTTCTGTGGGATGAGATGCTGCGAAACGGCCCGGTCATCCCCCTTACCCACGACGAGATCGCCCGGTGCATCGGCAGCGCCCGGGAGGTGGTCACCAAGGTGCTCCGCTACTTTTCCCAGGAGGGCATCGTATCCCTCAGCCGGGGCAAGGTGACGGTCACCGACCGGGAAAAGCTGCGCGCCCTGACCTGAAGTGTAAGACAGTCACATACACCGCCCCCCGGTTCCGGTATACTGTACTGGAACCGGGGGGCGTCTGTCTGTCTGCCCGCCTGAAATCAGAGAGTTTTGGAGGTCTGTATGCTGTCAAAACGAGTTGCTGAGGTGAATCGGTCGCGCTGCGTGGCCTGTGGGGCCTGTGCAAAGGAATGTCCCAGAGGCGCTGTGGCGGTCCATCGGGGCTGCTTTGCTGCGGTGGAGCCGGTCCGCTGCGTGGGGTGCGGAAAATGCGCCAAGGTCTGCCCTGCGGACTGCATTACACTGCTGGAACGGGAGGGTCAGGCGTGAAAAAGACACATTGGTACGACTATCTCTGGCTCTGGTCCATTCTGTTCTTTGCCCTGGGCTTTTTCAACATCCTGTTTGCCTGGCTGGGCATGATCGACTTTCTCCTCCCCCTGGCCCTGGCCATTTTTGGGGGGAACAAGTTTTTCTGCAACAACCTGTGCGGACGGGGACAGCTCTTCTCCCTCCTGGGAGGACGGCTGAAGCTGTCCCGCGGAAAGCCCGCGCCCCGCTGGATGGCCTCCAAGGGTTTCCGGTACGGATTCCTGGTCTTTTTCCTGGCCATGTTCGGCAACATGCTGTTCCAGACCTGGCTGGTCTTTGCCGGAGCCTCCTCCCTGCGTGAGGTCATCAAGCTCTTCTGGACCATCCGGGTGCCCTGGGGCTGGACCTATACCGCCGGTATGGTCCCCGACTGGGTGGCCCAGTTCAGCTTCGGCTTCTACAGCCTGATGCTCACCTCCCTGCTCATCGGCCTCATTGTCATGGTCCTCTACCGGCCCAGAACCTGGTGCTCCTTCTGTCCCATGGGCACCATGACCCAGGGCGTGTGCAAGCTCCGGAACCGGGGTTGGAAGGAACAGGCCTGACATACCGCGGATTCTGTGCTATACTGGGAGCACATCACAGCGGAAGGGGTATGGATATGGACACCATACAGGAAAAGCTGTTTGCCCTCCAGGATCTGGACTACCGGCAGTTTCAGGCCAAGCTGATGCCCACCGTGGACCCGGAGCGGGTCATCGGTGTGCGGATGCCCGCCCTGCGGAAGCTGGCAAAGGAGCTGAAGGGCACGGCAGAGGCGGAGGCATTTCTCCAGACGCTTCCCCACCACTACTACGAGGAGAACAACCTCCACGGCCTGCTCCTGTGCGCCCGGTCCGGCTATGAGGAGACAGTGGCAGGACTGGATACCTTTCTCCCCCATGTGGACAACTGGGCCACCTGCGACCTGCTCTCCCCCAGGGCCTTCCGCTCCCACCCGCCCCAGCTCCCCGGGCAGATCCGGCGCTGGCTGGACAGCGGGGACACCTACACCGTCCGCTTCGGCCTGGAGATGCTGCTGTCCCTCTATCTGGACGAGTGTTTCCGCCCGGAGTACCTGGACTGGGCGGCGGAGGTGAGGAGCGAGGAGTACTATGTGCGGATGATGGTGGCCTGGTACTTCGCCACCGCCCTGGCCAAGCAGTACGACGCCGCCCTCCCCTATCTGACACTCCGCCGGCTGGACCAGTGGACCCATAACAAGACCATCCAGAAGGCGGTGGAGAGCTACCGCATCACCCCGGAACAGAAGGACGCGCTCCGGGCTCTGCGGTGGAAATCATAAAAAAACGGAAGGCCTCACGGCCTTCCGTTTTTTGTATTCCGGATGCTCAGCCCTTCAGCTGCTCCGCCGCCTTGATAAGGCGGAGGACATTGTCAGCGGTGAGGGTCATATTCTCCACGCTCTTGTACCGGGAGACCGAGAAGTCCTCGGGCAGGCGATTGATGGAGAACACGGCGGTGACGCCCATGCCGTAGGCCGGGTCGATGTCGTTGTCCGCGCCGCCCACGATGACGGTGACGGGCACGTTCTGGAGCTTGGCCCGCTTGGCCACGCCGATGACCACCTTGCCCCGGAGGGACTGGCTGTCGATCTTGCCCTCGCCGGTAAAGATCATGTCGGCGTCGGCGATGACGTCGGCAAAGCGGACGGTGTCCAGCACGGTCTCAATGCCCATCTGGAGCCGGGAGCCGAAGAAGGCCACCATGCCCGCGCCCATGGCGCCGGCGGCGCCGGAACCGGGCATGAGGGCGATATCCTGGCCCAGATCCCGCTGGATGACCTCGGCCAGGTGCTTGATTCCCTCGTCCAGGAAGAGGACCATCTCCGGGTCGGCGCCCTTCTGGGGGCCGAACACGTGGGAGGCGCCGGTGGGGCCGTACATGGGGTTGTCGATGTCGCACATGGTGACGATCTCCACGCCCTCCAGGCTCTTGTCCCGGCCGGACATGTCGATGCGGGCAATCTCATGGGTGGTACCGCCGGTGGGCACAAAGGTCTCGCCCTTGTCGTTGTAGAACTTCACGCCCACAGCGGCGGCCGCGCCGCAGCCGCCGTCGTTGGTGGAGCTGCCGCCCAGGCCCACGATGATCTTCTTCACGCCCCTGGCCGCCGCGGCCAGGATCAGCTGGCCCACGCCGTAGGTGGTGGTCTTGCGGGGGTCCTTCCGGTCCTCCACCAGGGGCAGGCCGGCACAGGCGGCCATCTCGATGACAGCGGTCTCGCCGTTGTCGATGAGGCCGTAGAAGCCCTCCATGTCCTCAAAGTAGGGGTTCTTGACGGTGACCTTCACCTTCTCGCCGCCCAGGGCGGTGAGGAAGCAGTCCACGCTGCCCTCGCCGCCGTCGGCCACGGGGATGGACACCACCTGGCAGCCGGGGAAGTGCTCGGCCACCTTGCCGCCGATGATCTCGCAGATCTGGGCGGAGGACAGAGTGCCCTTGAAGGAGTCGGGAATCAGGACAACTTTTTTCACATATATTCCCCCTGAAGTGGAAAAGCCCGCCGCCGCACCTGCGGCGGCGGGCTCCCGTTGAATTTTGTCTGCCGGTTCAGGCTCAGATGACGATGACGGACACGCCGTCGGGGATGGCGCAGATGCTGGCGTTGGGGTTGCCCACGATCTCCTCGGCCTTCTTCAGGGCCTCCTCCAGGGAGTGGGCGGGGATCATGTGCAGGTCGGACACCATGTCGTCGGGGGCGTCGGAGATGTAGATGACGGTGGCGCGCATGAGCAGGCGGGCGAAGATCTGGGACTGCCACTGGTCAATGCGGGTCTGGTCCTTGGGGGTGGCCAGGAAGGTGGCCATCATCCGCTTCAGGTCCTTCTCCTCTTTGAAGGTCTTGTAGAACTCGGCGCCGCCGTGGCCGTCGTTGGACTTGGCCATCATGATGATGACGCCGCCCTCCTTGACGGTGGCCTCGGCCGCGGTCATGCCCTTGACGGCCTGGTAGATGTTCTGGTCCAGGGGGTAGCCGCCGTTGGTGGAGATGACGATGTCGCTCATGACGGCGTCCACCTTGCACTTGGAGCTGAGGAACTCACGACCGGCGATGTGGGCCTGGTCCACGTCGCCGGAGACGGCGTAGATGACCTCCTTGTCGGAGTTGATGACCACGTTGCAGATAAAGGCCAGATGGGCGGCCCGGGCGGCGTAGAGCATGTCGATGTGGATGGGGTTGCCGTCCACGATGCCGGTGCGGGCCCGGTCGCTGGCGATGAACTCGGCGTTGTGGTTGTAGATGACGGTCTTGCGGCTGGCGATGCCGGGCAGGATGCTCTTGCGGCCGCCCGAGAAGCCGGCGAAGAAGTGGGGCTCGATGAAGCCCTCGGCCACCAGCAGGTCGGTCTCCACAGCCAGGCGGTCGATGATCAGCTCGCCGCCGGAGGGCAGCTTGCCCAGGCTGACCTGAGTGGGATCGTCGCAGTCGTGGACCACGATTTTCTCCTTCTCCACGATCTCGGGGCCGAACTTGTTGATGAGCTCCTCCTTGGTGGTCTCACGGTGGCAGCCGGTGGAGATGAGGATGGTGATGTCGGCGTCGGGGTTGCCCTTGCGGATTTCAGCGAGCATCTGGGGCATGATGATCTTGCTGGGCACGGGACGGGTATGGTCGCTGGCGATGACCACCACCTTCTTCTTGCCCTCAGCCATGACGGACAGCTTGGGGGTGCCGATGGGGTGCTCCAGGGCCTGGCAGACCAGCTCCTCCTGGGACAGCTCAGGCTTGTAGTCGTGCATCTCGGAGGTCAGGACGGCGCTCAGCCGCTCCTGAGGGATGTCGATGGACAGGGTCTCCTTGCCATAAGGGAACTGAATGACGGGCATGGGTATTTCCTCCTTCACTGTGTTGGACGGCAATACAGGGCGGCGCAGGAGCCGCGCCCCACGTAAGAGAGAATGGTGGGGGCGGTCCTGATCGCCGCCCCGCGTACGACCGTCTATGTTTCTCAGAGCTTCTCGCCGATCTCAATGGCCTTGAGCAGGCTGTCCTCTTTTGCAATGCCCTTGCCCGCAATGTCAAAGGCAGTGCCGTGGTCCACGCTGGTGCGCACCACGTCCAGGCCAACGGTGATGTTGACGCCCGAGTCAAAGGCCAGCATCTTCAGGGGGATGTGCCCCTGGTCGTGGTACTGGGCCACCACCATGTCGAACTCGCCCTTTACCGCCCGCAGGAACACGGTGTCCGGCGGCACGGGTCCGGTGACGTTGATGCCCTCGGCCTTGCAGGCCTCCACGGCGGGGCCGATCTCCTTGATCTCCTCGTCGCCAAAGATGCCGTTCTCGCCCGCGTGGGGGTTGAGGCCGGCCACCGCGATGCGGGGATTCTCGTATCCCACCTTTTTCAGGGTGTCCCAGGCCAGGTGGATCACGTCCATCTCCCGCTGCTTGGTGCACAGGTCGCAGGCCTGGCGGAGGGAGACGTGGGTGGTGACATGGATGGCCTTCAGCTTGTCGCTCCACAGCAGCATGGCGAAATGGTCGCCGTGGGTGAATTCGCCAAAGATCTCCGTGTGGCCGGCGTAGTTGTACCCGGCCAGGTGGAGGGCCTCCTTGTTGAGGGGGGCGGTGACCACGGAGGTGATCTCCTTGGCCAGGGCCGCGTCAATGGCCGCCTTCACGTAGAGGAAGGCGCACTTGCCGCCTGTGGCGCAGACCTTACCCACCGTAATGTCCTCCAGGGCGATGGGATTGGGGTCCACCACGTTGAGGCAGCCGTCTGCCGCCTCCGCCCCGTGGGAGACTGTACGGATGGTAAAGCCGTAGCCGAACTTCTCGTTGTAGTGCGCCAGCAGCGCGGCGCTGCCGAAGACCAGGCAGCGGTCCAGGTAGTCGCCTCTGGTTTTCAGCGCTTTCAGAATGATTTCCGGGCCGATCCCGCAGGGATCGCCCATGGTAATGCCAAAACGAGCCATTACTCGGGGATCACCTCCTTCAGTTTTCTCAGAGCAAAGGTGATGGCGTCCTCCTTGCCGAAGGCGCCCGCCTTGGTGACCACCTTCAGCCCGGCGAAGGGACCGCCGGACAGGCGCATCATGGGGATGCCCACCGCGATCTCGGTGACAATGGAGGAGCCCAGGCTCCGGGCCTCCATGAAGAAGCCCAGGGCGGTGTCGCCGCCGGTGAGGAACAGGCCGGACACCGGGGTCTGTTCCAGGATGAGCCGGGTCATCCTGCCCATGACCATCTGGGTGTAGCCGCTGACCTGCTCCCGGTTCAGGTTCAGCTTCTCGCCCACCGCCACCGAGCGGTCCAGCTCGGCCCGGTTGCAGGAGGCGGAGGAGGCCAGGATGGCGTCCTTGCCCTCCTTCAGCAGCGCCACGGTCTGCTCCACGTAGGTCTCCAGCTTCTGCTCGCCGGTGAGCAGCTCGGGAATGGGCACGCTGACCAGGGGGATGCCCTCCCCGGCGGCAAAGTTGACCTGCTCCCGGCTGACGGCGCTGACGCTGGCCACCACGGCCAGGGCCGGGGGCACGTCCACCTCCACGCCCAGCAGATGGTCCGCCATGGCGGCGGTGCCCACCCACAGCGTCCGCTTCCCGGTGGCCACAGCCGCCCGGATGACAGAGCGCAGGTCCGCGTTGGTGGCGCTGTCGCAGGTGAAGACCCGGCCGCCGGAGAAGTCGATCTCCCCGGCGGACACCTTGTCCTCGGAGATATGGGTCACCGGCTCATCGTACACCGCCTGAAGCAGCTTGGTGATGTTGTCCTCCGTGACAGGGGTCTTGGGGTCCTTGGCCAGCTCGGTGCGGGTGATGGGGATTCCCTTGAGCAGGTGCACGCCCCCCACCGTGGTGCGGCCCAGGTCGGGCAGGGCCGGGGCAAAGACCACCAGCTCGCTGCCGTACAGCTGATCCACGGCCTTGATCTCGGCGGCCACGCTGCCCCGGAGAGTGGAGTCCACCTTTTTCATCACCCGGCCGAAGGACGTCAGGTCCACGCCCTTCAGTCCGGCGCGGACCGCGGCGGCAGCCTCCTCCGGCCCCAGGGCCCTGGACTCGGTGTCCAGGACGAAGGAGCCCTCGGAGGCGATAAAGTCGCTGGAGAAAACCACGCTGGTGGGGACGCCCCGCCGCTTCAGCTGTACGCCTGTGTCATTGGCGCCGGTAAAGTCATCCGCAACGATCAGATATCTGTTCAACGGGGTTCCCTCCTATGTACGAATCGTATACGTCTGTGCTGTCCGGACGGTCAATCAGACCATCTCGCCGTCAATGGCAGCCTTCTCCCGGTTGTCATCCACATAGCGCTCGGGGTGCTTCTTCCGCTCCACGCGGTCCAGGAAGGTGACCAGCAGGGGGCAGAGGATGGCGGTGACGATGATGGCGGCGGAAATCTGGACGGTGGCGGAGGCGGCCACAATGGCCAGAGTGGGGTCTGCGTTGGCCAGAGCCTCAGGGGTAGCGGCGGCGTTGCCGGCGGTGGTGCCGATGGCGGCGCCCACCTGGGGACGCTTCACGCGGCCGATCTTATACACCAGGTAGCCGATGAGGCCGGTGACAGCGGTGCAGACCACGCCCAGCAGGATGCCGGGGAGACCGGCGCTGATCAAGTTGGTGAAGGTGAGGCCGGCGCCCAGAGGGAAGGCGAAGAAGGGGATCATGATGGTGGCGCCGGGGGCGCAGAACTCCCGGATGTCCTCGTCGATGTTGCCCAGGATGCAGCCAACCACGATGGGGAGCACGCAGCCAACCAGGGTCATGAAGGGGATGTCGGCCATACCGGTGGCGCCCAGGGCCACCATGGTGAAGAAGGGACCGTCGTTGATGGACAGGATGGACACGGCGCCCACGTCGGTCTCGTCGCCGAACTCACCGGCCAGAGCGGCGTACAGGCCGCCGTTGGAGTTGGAGATGGCGCCCACGATGGCCAGAGGCGCGATGCCCAGGATGCCGTTGGGACCCCAGATCTTGTTGACCAGCACGCCCAGGATAATGCCCAGGCCGACCTTGACAACGGTCAAGACCACGCCCTTGGCCAGGGGGATACCGGCCCGCTTGACGTTGATCTGCGCGCCGTTGCAGAACAGGAACACTGCCAGGATGGGCATGGCGCCCGACTTCCACAGGTAGGACGTGAAGGTGCCGCTGCCGCCCAGGGTGATCAGGCCGGGCAGCCAGGTGTTGAAGGCAGCACCCAGAAGCAGGGGGACGATCATCAGACCGCCGGGGACTTTCTTGACCATTTTCAGAATATGCATTACGAAATCCCTCCTATTCAGCTTTGCCCGTCTCTCTCCGGGCCACGTACTATGTTTCAATGCAAATCCTGTGCCAAGTCGAAAACCCCTTATTTCCAGGAATTTTATGAACAAACTGCAAACAAGTGTTTAATATTGCAACGCATTTGTGTTTTAATTTGCAACTCATGTTGCTTTTTTAAACAGTACTTGTCTGCTCCTTGAGTCTTCTCCATAGAGTTGTACGATTTATGCCAAGAATTTCACAAGTCTTTTGGATATTTCTCCCTGTCCTCTGATAGACCATCTCAATGTACTTCTGCTCCAGGCTCCGCAGATCCAGCCCGTCCCAGTCAGGCGGGAGCACGTCGGTGCACACCGGCGCGCTCTCCTGCGCCGGCGGCTGGGCGGAGCGGTTCTCCGCCTCCCGCTCGGCCAGGATGGCGTCAAAAGAGGACAGGATGACGCACCGCTCGATGAGCCCCTCCAGCTCCCGGATGTTGCCCTCATACTTCCGGTTGAGCAGATAGCGCTCCACATCCGGGGTGGGCTCCAGCAGGGGCTTGCCGTATTTCTCCGAGTATTTGCGGATAAAGTAGCGGGTCAGGGCGGGGATGTCCTCCCGGCGGCGGTCCAGGGGCGGGATGCGGAGGGTGAGCACGTTGATGCGGTAGTACAGGTCCTTGCGGAACCGGCCCTCCTCCATCTCCCGCTTCAGGTACTTGTTGGAGGCGGTGATGATCTTCACGTCAATGGGGATGACCCGGCCGCCGCCCAGGCGCATGACCTGCTTCTCCTGGAGCACCCGGAGCAGGCGGCCCTGGAGCTCCATGGGGATCTCGCTGATCTCGTCCAGGAACAGCGTGCCGTTGTGGGCCAGCTCGAACATGCCGGTCTTGCCCTTTTTCCGTGCGCCGGTGAAGGAGCCCTCCTCATATCCGAAGAACTCGCTCTCGATCAGAGACGGGGCGATGGCCGCGCAGTTCACCGCCACAAAGGGCCCCAGGTGGCGGCGGCTGTAGTTGTGGATGCTCTGGCAGAACAGCTCCTTGCCCACGCCGGAGGCGCCGCAGATGTGGATGGGGGTATCGTACATGGCGAATTTCTTGGCGGTCTTGATGCACTCGGCGATCTGGCGGCTGGCGTAGACGATGTCGTCAAAGGTGTACTTGGCGATAAACCCCTTCTCGCTCATGGAGCGTCGGATCTTCTCCTCCAGGTTCTGCACCTCGGTGACGTCCTGGAAGGTGGCCACCGCCCCCTTCACCTCCCCGTCCACCGTGATGGGCACCCGGTTGGTGACGATACGGGAGTCCCACAGGTTCTGCAACTCCCCCAGCTGGGGGATTCCGGTGGCCAGGATCTCGGGCAGCTTGGTGTTGGGCACCACGTCGGAGATGAGCCGTCCCCTGGCCCGCTCCTGGGGCACACCGAACACCTGCTCCGCCCGGCGGTTGTAAACCGTAATCTTCTCGTTCTCATCGATGGCGATGATGGCGTCGTGGACAAAGTCGGTGATGGTGGCGATCTGCTGGGCCCGGCGCTTCTCCTCTTTCGTGGCCCGGAGGATCCGCCGGGCCTCCTGGATGGCGGTGTGGATGGAGGCCTTCTGGGACTGGATCATGATGCCGTTGCAGTTGAGCTCCCGGATGATGCGGGTGATATTGGCGTCGCCGATGTAGGTCTTGATGCCCCGGCGCTTGTGGTCCTCAATGACGGCGTAGATGTCGCTCTCCCGCTTCAGCTCCACCAGCACCACCGGGTTGGGCAGCAGTTTGCGCAGCAGGTCGTACCCGTCCACCACGTTGGAATAGCCCACCACACCGATGGTCTCGTTGGGGTCGTCCACCTGCTCAAAGCTCTGGAGCACGTCGTAGGCCGACACCTTGATCTCCACCACCGGGATGGGGAAGGCCTCCTTCACCAACTGGTAGGTGCCGCCCCGGCTGACGATCAGCTCGGCGCCCTGGGCGATGGCCTGGCGGGCCACCTCCACACCCTCGCTCATGCTGCCCAGCAGCACCTCCACGTTGTGGTAGCCCTGCTCCCGGACGATCTCCTCCGCCCGCTCCTTCATCTCCCGCAGGGGCGTCAGCACCACGATCTCCTTCACAGCTCTCTCTCCTTCCGGGGAACCCGAATTCTGATTTCAGTATAGCGATTTCCCTCTGGAAATGCAAGAAAGAGCCTGTTTTCTCCCCCTTTCCCCCACCCACGTCCGCCACAGCGCCAGGGCCTCCGGCGAGAGCAGCAGGATAGCCGTCAGGTTGGGCAGGGCCATGAGGCCGTTGAAGATGTCCGCCATCTGCCACACGGCGGACATGTCCCCCGCGGCCCCCACCACGATCATCACCAGGAACACCGACCGGTAGGCCGGACGCAGCCGGTGGGAGCCGGTGAGGTACTGGAGCCCCCGCTCGCCGTAGTAACTCCAGCCCAGCAGGGAGGTGAAGGCGAAGAGCAGCAGGCACACCGCCACGAATGCCCCGCCCCATGGGCCGTACACCGTGGAAAAGGCGGCGGCGGACAGGGGCGCGCCCAGCATGGCGTCGGACACCGCGCCATTTTGGATGGCGGCCAGGGCATCCGCCGGGTGATAGACGCCGGTGGTGAGGATGACCAGGGCGGTCATGGTACACACCACCAGGGTGGCCACAAAGACCTCAAAGATGCCCCACATGCCCTGCTCGGCGGGCTCCTTCACGTCAGAGGCGGCGTGGGCCATGGCCGAGGAACCCATGCCCGCCTCGTTGGTGAACACCCCCCGGGCCACGCCGTACCGCATGGCCCGGACCATGCCGTAGCCCAGGCCGCCCCCCGCTGCCGCCGACGGGGTCAGGGCCCCGGTGACAATGGCCTCCAGCGCCCCGGGCAGAGCGGAGGCGTTGACCGCCAGCACCACCGCGCTGCCGCCGATGAACAGCAGGGCCATGGCGGGCACCAGCTTCTCGCTCACCGCGCCGATGCGGCCGATGCCCCCCAGGATGACCGCTCCGGTGAGGACTGCCGTCACCACCCCCACCGCCAGCCGGTCCCAGCCGAAGCTGTGCTCCAGCGCGGTGGCAATGGAGTTGGCCTGGACCATGTTGCCGCCCCCCAGGGAGGCCCCCACGCAGCACAGGGAGAACAGGCAGGCCAGCCCCCGGCTGCCCAGGCCGTGCTCCATATAGCACATGGGTCCCCCCTGCCAGCCCCCCTCGGGGGATGGCTCCCGGTAGCGGACGGCCAGGATCTTTTCCAGGCAGCCCGTCATCATGCTCAGAAAGGCGGACACCCACATCCAGAACACCGCCCCCGGACCGCCGTAGAAGATGGCGGTGGCCACCCCGGCGATGCTGCCCGTGCCGATGGTGGAGGCCAGGGCGGTGGACAGGGCCTGGAGCTGGGTGATGCCCCGGCCCCTCTTTTTCTTATTTCCCAGGAATACCGACCCCAGGGTGGTCCTGAGCCACAGCGGCAGCCCGAAGAGCTGGAAAAACCCCGTCCGCACCGAGCAGTATAATCCCGCCAGCAGAAACAGCCCCAGCAGCCACGGGTTCCATATAAAGTCCCCCAGCCGCTCCAGAAACGCCATGGTACCACCTCCTCTGTCCACGGGTATGCGCTCCACGGTGGAATTATGAGGGCAGCCGCATAGGATGGAGGGAGTCTGGAAAACTGGGAGGGGACGCCTGTGTGTACCATCAGCCTGTGTATGATCGTGAAGGATGAGGAGGCCGTGCTGGGCCGGTGCCTGGAGAGCGCAGCGGATCTGGTGGACGAGATCATCATTGTGGATACCGGCAGCGCCGACGGGACCAAGGACATCGTCCGGCGGTTCACGGACAAGATTTTTGACTTTTCCTGGGTGGACGACTTCGCCGCCGCCCGGAACTTCTCCTTTGACAAGGCCGGCGGCGACTACTGCATGTGGCTGGACGCGGACGACGTGATAGAGGCGCCCGACCGGGTCCGGTTCCGGGCCATGCGGGAGGCGCTGCTGCCGGAGGCCGACGTGGTCATGCTGCCCTACCACACCGCCTTTGACCCCCAGGGACAGCCCACCTTTACCTATTACCGGGAGCGGGTGGTGCGCAACGACCCCCGCTTCCGCTGGGCGGGGGCCGTCCACGAGGCCATCACCCCTGCCGGCCAAGTCCGCTGGTCCGACGCGGCGGTGAGCCACAAAAAGGAGGGTTCCGGAGACCCGGACCGCAATCTGCGCATCTACGAGGCCCAGATGGCCGCGGGCAAGGCTCTGGACCCCAGAGGACAGTTCTACTACGCCCGGGAGCTGTGGTATCACGGCCGCTTTGCCGACGCGGCGGCGGAGCTGACCGCCTTTCTGGACAGCGGGAAGGGCTGGCTGGAGAACGAGATCGACGCCTGCCGCCTGCTGTCCAAGTGCATGGCCGCCCTGGGCCGGGGGGAGGACGCCCTCGCTCCCCTGCTCCGCAGCCTGGCCCTGGACACCCCTCGGGCCGAGGTGTGCTGCGATATCGGCGGCTGGTTTTTAGCCCGGGCGCGGTGGCGGCAGGCCGCCTTCTGGTATGAGCTGGCCCTCACCCGGAAGCGGGACGACACCTCCGGCGCCTTCGTCTCCCCTGACTGCTACGGCTACCTGCCTGCCATTCAGCTGTGCGTCTGCTGGTACCACCTGGGGGACGTGGAGAAGGCCAAAGCCTTCAACGAGCTGGCCGCGTCCTTCCGCCCCGAGGACCCATCTGTCCTCCACAACCGGACATTTTTCTCTTCTTTGTCTTCTGTTTGACGTTCCTTGACAACCTCCCCCCAAAAAGGGTATACTTTTTCGGTCGAATGTCTATTTTTACAACTCGCTTTACGCTGCTCTTGACGAATCCATACCAAAATAGTATAATTAGCATAAGCTAACCATTGCGGTATTGCAATCCGCCCGGCAACCAAATCTGTACCAAAGGAGACTTCTATGGAAGAAACGCGTATCGTACCGGAGTGGGACTCCTTCACCCCCGGCGTGTGGCAGAAGGAGATCAATGTCCGGGACTTCATCCAGAAGAATTACACCCCCTATGACGGCGACGAGTCCTTCCTGGCCGGTCCCACCGAGGACACCAAGGCCCTGTGGGACCAGGTCATGGACCTGTCCCGCCAGGAGCGGGAGAAGGGCGGCGTGCTGGACATGGACACCAGCATCGTCTCCACCATCACCTCCCACGGGCCGGGCTATCTGGACAAGAGCAGAGAGAAAATCGTGGGCTTCCAGACCGACAAGCCCTTCAAGCGGGCCCTGCAGCCCTACGGCGGCATCCGCATGGCGGTGAAGGCCTGCGAGCAGAACGGCTACCATGTGGACCCCCAGATCGTGGAGTTCTTCACCAAGCACCGCAAGACCCACAACGAGGGCGTGTTCGACGCCTACACCCCCGAGATGCGGGCCTGCCGCTCCAGCCACATCATCACCGGCCTGCCCGACGCCTACGGACGGGGCCGCATCGTGGGCGACTACCGCCGCGTGGCCCTCTACGGCGTGGACCGGCTCATTGAGGACAAGCAGCACCAGAAGGACACCACCCGCATCATCATGTACTCCGGCGTCACCCGGGAGCGGGAGGAGCTGAGCGAGCAGATCAAGGCCCTCAAGGAGCTCAAGGAGCTGGGGCAGATCTACGGCTTTGACATCTCCCGGCCCGCCGCCAACGTGCAGGAGGCCATCCAGTGGCTCTACTTCGGCTACCTGGCCGCCATCAAGGAGCAGAACGGCGCGGCCATGAGCCTGGGCCGCACCTCCACCTTCCTGGACATCTACGCCCAGCGGGACCTGGCCGCCGGCACCTTCACCGAGGAGCAGATCCAGGAGTTTGTGGACCACTTCATCATGAAGCTGCGGCTGGTCAAGTTCGCCCGCACCCCCGAGTACAACGCCCTGTTCTCCGGCGACCCCACCTGGGTCACCGAGTCCATCGGCGGCATGGGCATCGACGGCCGGAGCATGGTCACCAAGATGTCCTACCGCTATCTCCACACCCTGGAGAACCTGGGCACCGCCCCCGAGCCCAACCTGACGGTGCTCTGGTCCACCCGGCTGCCTATCAACTTCAAGCGCTTCTGCGCCAAGACCTCCATCCTCTCCTCCTCCATCCAGTACGAGAACGACGACCTGATGCGGGTCACCCACGGCGACGACTACACCATCGCCTGCTGCGTGTCCAGCATGCGGGTGGGCAAGGAGATGCAGTTCTTCGGCGCCCGGGCCAACCTGGCCAAGTGCCTGCTGTACGCCATCAACGGCGGCGTGGACGAGATCTCCAAGAAGCAGGTGGGCCCCAAGTACCGGCCCATCACCAGCGAGTACCTGGACTACGACGAGGTGATTGACCGCTTCCAGGACATGATGAAGTGGCTGGCCAGCGTGTACGTCAACACCCTGAACATCATCCACTACATGCACGACAAGTACTGCTACGAGCGCATCCAGATGGCCCTCCACGACCGGAACGTGAAGCGGTGGTTCGCCACCGGCATCGCCGGGCTGTCCGTGGTGGCCGACTCCCTGTCCGCCATCAAGTACGCCAAGGTGCGCACCATCCGGGACGAAAACGGCATCGTGGTGGACTATGAGGTGGAGGGCGACTTCCCCAAGTACGGCAACGACGACGACCGGGTGGACTCCATCGCCTACAACGTGGTCCAGGGCTTTATGGACTACGTCCGGGGCAACCACACCTACCGGGGCGGCATCCCCACCACCTCCATCCTGACCATCACCTCCAACGTGGTCTACGGCAAGAACACCGGCTCCACCCCCGACGGCCGGAAGGCGGGCGAGCCCTTCGCCCCCGGCGCCAACCCTATGCACCGCCGGGACACCCACGGCGCCGTGGCCTCCCTCAGCTCAGTGTCCAAGCTGCCCTTCAAGGACGCCCAGGACGGCATCTCCAACACCTTCTCCATCATCCCCGGCGCCCTGGGCAAGGACGACCAGATCTTCTTCGACGACGCCATCACCTTTGAGATGGACCCGGACTGCGCCTGCTGCGAGCCCAACCTGAGCGACGAAGAGGAGTAAAACCGTACTTCATTCATCCCCCCGAAAGGAGCAAAGTTCCATGAACGTCACCGATTCCCAGATCGACAACCTGGTCTCCCTGCTGGACGGCTACGCCGAAAAGGGCGGCCACCATCTCAACGTCAACGTGTTCACCAAGGAGACCCTGCTGGACGCCCAGGCCCACCCGGAGAAGTACCCCCAGCTCACCGTCCGGGTGTCCGGCTACGCGGTCAACTTCCACAAGCTGACCAAGGAGCAGCAGGACGAGGTCATCGCCCGCACCTTCCATGAGAGCATGTAACACCGGCCGCATCCACTCGGTGGAGAGCTTCGGCACGGTGGACGGCCCCGGCGTCCGCTTTGTGGTGTTCTTCCAGGGCTGCCCCATGCGCTGCCTCTACTGCCACAACCCGGACACCTGGGCCACCGAGGGCGGCACCGAGATGACGGTGGACGAGCTGCTGGCCGCCTACGAGCGGAACAAGGGCTTTTACCGCCGGGGGGGCATCACCGCCACCGGCGGAGAGCCCCTGCTCCAGCTGCCCTTCCTCACTGCGCTGTTCACCGCCGCTAAAGAGCGGGGCATCCACACCTGCCTGGACACCTCGGGCATCGTGTACCGGCCTGAGCGGCAGGGGGAGTTCGACGCCCTCTTCGCCGTCACCGACCTGGTGCTGCTGGACGTGAAGCACGCCATCCCGGAGGGCCACCGCAACCTCACCGGCCACGGCCAGGCCCCGGTGCTCTCCTTCGCCCGGGCTCTGGACCGGGCAAAGGTGCCCATGGTGGTGCGCCATGTGGTGGTGCCCGGCCTCACCGACACCCCCCAGGAGCTGAAGGCCCTGGGCAGGCTCCTCGCCCCCTTCCGGAACCTGAAGGGGCTGGAGGTGCTGCCCTACCACACCATGGGCGCGGCCAAGTATGAGGCGTTGGGCATCCCCTATCTTCTCTCCGGCGTGCCCGCCATGGACAAGGACAAGGCCCGGGCCGCCCGGGACACCATCCTGGCCGAACTCCGCCAGGCCCGCAGCGAAATGCGGAAATAAACTGCACAAAGCCCGGCTTCCCAATGGGAAGCCGGGCTTTCTGTCTGTATACGGTTTCGATGCCCCGTTCAGTCTCTGTCGGCAGGGGCGGCCGTCACCTGGAAGGTCAGCTCCACCGGCTGGGTCTGGGGGGCGGTGATGCGCAGGGTGGCGGCGCCCGTCCGGCCGGTAGTCCTGATGTAGGTGCCGCACATGCCGCCATCGGAGCAGACCGTGTCCGGCCCGATGAGCTCCACAGGCCCGGACACCTCGAAGTGGACGGGCAGCTGGGCGTAGGGGGCGGTGGAGCCGTTCTCGTCCGCGATACGCACCCGGATGGCGGCGGCGTCGTAGGTGTCCCCCTCGGTGAGGGTGGCGGCGCTCACGTCGGCGCGGATGCTCAGTTTGGCGTTGGAGGACTTGGAGATCTCCGCCACCACCTCGCCGTCCTTCACCGCCTGGAAGCGGTACACCGGCGCGGAGGTGCCCCAGTTCTCAAAGTATTTGGCGTACAGCCGGGAGAAGGTGCCCGGACCGGCCAGATAGCGCACCGCCCGCAGACCGGTCTTGAGGATGTACTTGGCCGGGATTTTCACGCCGAAGCGCTGGATGGCCAGCAGGGAGTCCTTGAGGGCCTCGGCCTTGCGGTGGCTCCAGCCCTCTCCCTTCTCGATGGCGTCGCCGATGGTGTCGTTGAAGGGGATGGGCGGGTGCTTCAGGTGCTTCCAGCGCTTGCCGGTGGGGCGGTACTCGCCCAGCAGGCGGTCGTCCCGCCAGACCCGGACAAAGTCGGCGTTGGTGAAGATGTAGTTGTCCCCAATGCTGCCGGCGGGATAGTCGCCGATGTCCATCTCGGAGCCCACCGCCAGCACCGGCGCGCCGTCCCCGGCGGAGGAATACACCGCCGCGGCCAGCTTGTGGTTGCGGAACATGTCCAGCACGCCGTGGTAGCAGATGCGGTCGCCGGAGCCGAAGTCGCCGTGGGTGTAGTAGTCGGCCATGCACCAGCCGAAGCCGCCCGCCACCTCGTCCTTTCCGTAGATGGCGTCCAGCACGGTGGTGAACCGCAGGGCGTGGTCCAGACGGTTGGCGGCGGTGTCAAAGGATTTTGTAGGGTACATGTGGCCGTTGTACTCGCTGATCAGATATCCCTTCTCCTTGCCCGGGGAGATGAGCCACTTGGGCAGCAGACCGGCGTTGTTGCCGGCGTGGGAGAAGTCGTTGAAGGCGTACACGTCCTCCAGCAGGCTGCTCTTCCAGAGGTACCGCACGCCGCTGGTCTGGCGGGAGGGGTCCAGCTCATGGGCGATGGCGTTGGTGCGGGTGTAGAAGGGGTCGTCGTCCTGGGACTCGTTGATGCGCACGCCCCACAGCACAATGGAGGGGTGGTTGCGGTACTGGAGGACCATGTCCCGGGTGTTGTCACAGGCCACGTCCTTCCAGTGCTCGCCGCCGATGTGCTGCCAGCCGGGCATCTCGGTGAACACCAGCAGGCCCAGCTCGTCGCAGGCGTCCAGGAAGTGGTGGGACTGGGGGTAGTGGCTGGTGCGCACCGCGTTGCACTGGAGCTCATACTTGAGGATCTCCGCGTCGTGGCGCTGGACCGAGGCGGGCATGGCGTAGCCCACGTAGGGGTAGCTCTGGTGCCGGTTCAGGCCCCGGATCTTCAGCTTCTTCCCGTTGAGGTAGAAGCCGTCCTTCTCAAAGCGGGCGGTGCGGAAGCCGAAGCGGACCTTCTTCACGTCCAGCACAGTACCGGCGGCGTCCTTCAGGGCGGCCTCCAGGGTGTAGAGGGCGGGGCTGTCGGGGGACCAGGGCTGCGCGCCGGCCACCTGACAGGAGAAATCGCGGATGGCCTCCGCCGCCTTGGCCGCGCCGGTAAAGACGGTCCGGCCCGCGCCGTCCAGAATGGTCAGGCCCACCGTGTCCGCCAGGGCGCTGTTCTCCACCGCCAGGTCCACCAGGGCCTTGTCCAGCTCCGGGGTGCGGACGAACACGTCGGACAGGAAGGCGGGCTCCTTCACCTCCAGGTATACCTCCCGGTAGATGCCGCCGAAGGTCATATAGTCGATGACGTGGCCGAAGGGGGGCTGGTCCAGGCTCTCCCGGGTGTCCAGCTTGACGGCCACTGTGTTCTCCTTCCCGTACGCCACCAGATCGGTCAGCTCCACGGTGAAGGCGGTGTAGCCGCAGGAGTGGCTGGCCGCCTCCCTGCCGTTGACGTACACGGTGGCCTGGTGGGCCGCGCCCTCCAGGGTGAGGAAGAGGCGCTTGCCCTGCCACTGCTCCGGCACGTCAAAGGTCCGGCGGTAGCCGCACACCATCTGGTAGTCGTGCTCGTCGGCATAGTGGAGGGGGAGCATCTTGCAGGTGTGGGGCAGCCGCACCATAGTGCTCTCCCCCGCTCCGTTGAGGAACGCCTCGTCAAAGGTCTCGGTAAACGCCCAGTCGTTGTTCCACGGAATGCGTCTTGTCAAATCCATCTTCCCCTTTACTCATTCTTCTCAGCCCGGCGCTCTCTCCGGCGCTGTTTTTGCCTGCATACAGAGTAGCACAAAAAATTTTCCCAGGGACAACGTGCCCGTGAACAGTTGGTTTTCTCCCGCAAGCCGCCGCTCGAACTGCTGAAAAGCACAAAAATAAACCCGGACTTTTTGGATATTCCTCCAAGTCCGGGCTTTAGGGAGTCTCTTCTATTCACTTAATGGGAGCAGGATCCGTAGTTCGAACCACGCTCCCTTGGCGGCCACCGTGGCCGAGCCGCCGTATTTCTTTGCCGTCTGGCGGATGCTCTTCAGGCCATAGCCGTGGTTCCGGCTGTCCGCCTTGGTGGTGATGGGCAGATCGCCGTCAAATTTCAGCTCTCCCGCGTAGGTGTTCTCCAGCCGGATGTGGACAAAGCCCTTTTGCCGCGCCACCGACAGGTGAATCAGCCGCTTCTCCAGGTCCTGCACCTTCTCCACGCTCTCGATGGCGTTGTCCAGGGCGTTGCCGAACAGGGTGCACAGGTCCATCTCGTCCATGAAGTCCAGCAGCGTGCCGTCCACCACGCTGGTCAGGCTGATGTCGTGCTGCTGGCAGTAGAGGCTCTTGCTGGTGAGCACTGTGTCCAGCACCTGGTTGCCCGTCTTGTTCTGGGCCTCGTAGGCCTTGATCTCCTCCTCCATCCGGTCCAGATAGGCGTTTTTCTTCTCTGTGTCCGCCTCCGCCCGGAGTACCGCGATCTGGTGCTTCAGGTCGTGGTACTTCCGGTTGATGAGCTCGATGCTCTCCTGGCTCTGCTGGTACTGGGTGTACTGGGCCTGGAGCACGTTCTGGAGGGCGTCCACCTCCCGCCGGGCGTGGAGCTCGGAGAGCTGGACGTGGTAGCCGTGGAGGATGGCCATGCCCCCCAGGTCCACCAGGGTGCGGATGTTGAAGATCTCATAGACCCCCTGGCCGGAGAAGGGCGTGTTTTCCGTCACATAGCTCAGGTTGCTCAGGCCGTAGATGGCCGCGGCGATGGCAATGGAGGACCACATCTCCCGGGTGGTCAGCTCGGCGCTCTGGAGCGCCACATCGCTGTTCCGCCGCCGGAACTCCAGCAGATACACCAGCCCGAACACCGCCAGGTAGGTGCCCAACAGGACCGCCCACCGCATCAGGTAATTGGTGCCCTGTCCCTCTCCCGCAAAATACCAGTAGTAGCTGTACAGCTGCCACTCCAGGGAGGCGGCAAATTCCGCGATGATAAAGACCCGGACGCAGCAATAGGCCGCGTTTTTCAGGGGGATACGGCAGCACAGCGCCAAAAATCCGAACATCATCAGCACTGCGCCGATAATACAGGGCAGGAACCAGCCCACGGGCAGATTGCCCGTCAGCCCGAGGAAGACGCACAGCACCGCCAAGAAGCCCCCCGCCGCACTCCACAGCTTCACGCCGTGGAACCGTTTGGGCAGCTGGGCCACGCAGACCATACAGGCGGTCCACTCGGCCAGCGCGGTGTGGATTCGCGGGATGTTCCCCAGCAGCTCCTCGTTCATTTGCTCACCTCGCCCAGATAGTTGTTCAGGGCGTCCAGGAACGCCTTCTTTCTGGCCCGGCTCACCTGCACAATCTCCCCATGGACAACGGCACTGTCCTCCCTGATGCTGTCCACGTGCTCCAGGTTCACCAGATATCCCTTGTTGCAGCGGAAAAAGGCGCACTCCCCCAGGGTCTTTTCCGCCTCCCGCATGGTGCCGGTGGTGGTGATGAGCCCCTCGTCCGTGTGGTAGATGAGGTCGTGATCCCGCACCTCCACAAACCACAGCCGGGACACGTCCAGCTTTCTGGTGCCGCCCCGCATGCTCACCGTCAGGTACTTCCGGGCCCGGTTGCCCAGCCGCTCCAGCGCCCGGTCGATCCGCTGGGAGAAGGCGAAATAAGTCAGGGGCTTGAGCACATAGTCCAGCGCGTCCACCGCATAGCCCTTGATGGCGTACTGGGGGGAGTTGGTGATGAAGATGATGATGACCTCCGGGTCCACCTTCCGGATCTCCTCGGCGGCGGTCATCCCGTCCATAAAGCGCATCTCAATATCCATGAGGATCACGTCGTACTCGCTCCTGTAGCCCAGGGCGATCTCGTCCCCGTCGGAAAACACCGTGATCTGGAGCCGCTCTCCCCGCTCCCGCTCGTAGCGGGAGAGGAACGACCGAAGGGTCTCCACATAGCTCTCCTCGTCCTCTACCAGGGCAATCCGTATCATGGCTGACGCCTCCTCCAGTTGGTACTTTGTTCCTTTTATCATACCATTCTCCGGCCTGTTTCGCAACAATTGCCGCGCAGGCAAAGCGGGGGCCGGAGGCATAAAGCCTCCGGCCCCCGGACAGAACAGGATTTTCCGCTCAGGCGAAGAACTTGGACAGGGGCCGCTTCTCCTCCACGGCCTTGATCATGTCCGCCATCTTGGACTGGTCGCCCACCAGGATCACGCCGCACAGCCGGCCGCCGGTGAAGTAGTACCGCTCTAGATTGCCCTGGACGTCGTCCCGGATCTCCACGGTCTGATAGGCGGTGCCGGGGACCTTGCCCGGGTCGCCCAGGGAGAAGAGCTCGGTGTCCATGCCGTGGAAGGCCAGGATGGGAGAGATGGTCTTGTAGGCGGCCAGATCGCCGGTGGCGCAGGCGCCGGCCACCTTGCCCTGCTCCTGGGCCTCGGGCCAGAGGGCGAAGTTGACGCCGCCAAACTGGGCGCAGTCGCCGCAGGCGTACACGCCGGGCAGGTTGGTCTCCATGTTCTCGCCCACAACGATGGCACGGTCGGTCTCCACGCCGGCGGCCTTGGCGATGGCCGTGTTGGCCCGGACGCCGCAGGACACCACCACCAGGTCGGCGGGGATGACCTCGCCGGTGCCCAGCTTCACGCCGGTCACCTTGCCGTCGCCCTCAATGGCCGCGATCTGGACGCCGGTCTCCACCCGGACGCCCACCTTGTCGCACTGCTTGAGCAGCAGCTGTGCCGCCGCGTCGTCCAGCTGGCGGCCCATGAGCTGGGGCGCCAGCTCCAGCACGGTCACCTCGCACTTGGCCTTGCGCAGCTCCCAGGCCGCCTCCAGGCCCAGCACGCCGCCGCCGATGACCACGGCCCGCTTCAGGGCGCTGCCCATGGCCTGGATCTTCTCCACGTCGGCCACCCGGCGGATGGCCACCACGCCGGCCTGGTCATGGCCGGGGATGGGCGGGATGAAGCACTCGCTGCCCAGGGCAAAGATAAGCTTGGTGTAGGGCAGGGCGTCGCCGCCGTCCAGGGTGACGGTCTTTTTCCCGGTATCCACGGAAACGACCTGACGGTTCAGGATCTGCACGATGTTGTTGGCCTCGTACCAGCCGGCGGGATGGAGGGCCATCTGCTCCTCGGTCAGGCCGGAGAGCATGGCCTTGGTGAGCATGGGCCGCTGGTAGGCGGGGCCCTCGTTGGAGATGAGCAGGATGCGGCCGGCCTTGTCCCGCTCCCGGATGGCCTCCGCCGCGCTGACGCCGGCGCAGCCGTTGCCCAGGATGACGTAGCTGTTCTGGGTGTCGTTGCGGAAGGTGGTCTTCTCCTCCTCCACCTCCACGAACTTGTCCCGGCCCACGCCGCACACCGGGCAGGTGTCCAGGGAGGCGTCGAAAATCTCGCCGCACACCAGGCACTTCACCAGCTTGCGGCCGCCCTTGGCGGGGGCGGCGGCCTTCTGCTCATCCAGCTTCACGTAGTGCTCGGGGCCCACGCCGCACACCGGGCAGCGCTCCTTGGAGCCGTCGAACACGGCGCCGCAGATCTTGCAGCGCACCTTCTCCCCGGCCTTGGGAGCGGCGGGGGCGGCCTCCTGGTCCAGGGGCACAAAGAACTCGGGGCCCACCTTGCACACGGGGCAGACATCCATGCCCTCGTCGAACACGGCGCCGCACACCTTGCACTTCACCTTCCGGGCAGGGGCCCGCTTGACGGGCGTCTGGTTGTCCAGCAGGGTGCGACCGAAGTTCTGGCCGAACTCCCTGGCCTGCTCCATCTGCCCCTCGCTGGGCTTGAACCGGACCCGGAAGGGCTCCACGGTCTTCATCTTCAGCTGCTTGAGCCGCTCCATGATGTGGGGCACGCCCTCGCCGCTCCAGCCGTAGCTGCCGAAGGCGCTGGCCAGCTTGCCGCCGTGGGTGGTGGCGAACATGCCGGTGGTCAGGTCCCAGATGGGCTTGAGGGCCTCGCCCACAATGGTGGGCGTGCCCAGCAGGAAGCCGTCGGCGTACAGCAGCTCCTCGGCCACCTTGGCCGCGTCGGCCTCCACCATGTCATAGGTGCGCACGTCGATGTCGCCGCTCTCCTTGACGCCCTGGGCGATGGCCTGGGCCAGCTTGCCGGTGTAGCCGTAGGCGCTGACGTAGGGGATGATGACAGTGGTCCTGGGGTTGGGGTTGATGACGGTGGACCACTCCTCGTAGGTGTCCAGCATCCAGGGGATGTTGCAGTCCAGCACCGGGCCGTGGCCGGGGCAGATCATGTCCAGCTCCAGCTGGCGCACCCGCTTGAGGGCGGCGAGCATAAAGCGCTTGTAGGGCCCGATGATGCAGTCAAAGTAGTACTTGGTGGCCCGGAGATAGCCCTCCCGGTCGGTGACCTTGCTGGCCACCACCTCGTCCATGGCGTAGTGGGAGCCGAAGGAGTCGCAGGTGACCAGGGTCTTGTCCTCCCGGATGTAGGTGTACATGGTGTCGGGCCAGTGGAGGTTGGGGACCACGATGAACTCCAGGGTCTTGCCGTCCAGCTCCAGGGTCTGGCCGTCCTTGATGGCGATGGAGTAGAAGTCCTTGTTGACGATCTCCTTCAGGAACCCCAGGGCGCAGCCGGTGGCCACGATCTTCAGGCGGGGGTTCAGGTCCAGCAGCCGCTCGATGCTGCCCGAGTGGTCGGGCTCGGTGTGGCTCACCACCAGGTAGTCCACCTCTTCGATGGGGGTGATCTCCCCCACCTTCCGCAGCCAGTCGTCGCAGCACTTGGCCTTGGCGGTCTCAAAGAGCACGGTGTGCTTGCCGGTCTTGAGGACATAGGAGTTGTAGGTGGTGCCGAACTCGGTGTACATGATGATGTCGAACACCCGCAGGTCGTGGTCAATGGCGCCGGTGAAATAGAATCCCTTTTTCAGCTCAAACGCTTCCATGTTTCATCGTCCTTTCTCTTGCCCCGGTGCGGGGCGCATGTTTTCTGTGTCTCAGTGCTTCCGCACACAATTGTCTCATGGCTGGGGCGGTTATATCCGGAAGGCAAACAGCTTCTCCGGCGGCACCTCCAGGGCGTCGCAGATGGCAAAGACCACGTCCAGGGATACGGCGCAGTCGGCGGTCTCGATCCGGCTCATATGGGTGCGGCTGACGTTGATCCGCTCGGCCAGACGGCTCTGGGAGATCCCCCGCTCCTTCCGGTAGTAGGCGATGTTCAGTCCCAGATACTTGTATTTTTGGAGCTGTTCCTTCCGCATGATATCACCCTGTATAGTATACTTTTCCGCTATGATTTAGGCCACAACGTGAAAGTGTAATTTTGAAACATATAAAGTTGCAAAATTAGTGTATTACAGAACTGACAAAACCGCAAGCCGATTTTGAGTCGGGAGATAGAGCGCGCCCGCCGCGGGGACTGCGGCGGGCGCGTCGGCTCAGATCGATTGTCTCAGGCCAGGGTGGCGGGGTCCACCTGCTCCAGCCACCGGAGGGCGGCGGCGGAGACGGTGCGCAGGGCGTCGTCCCCGAAGGGGGTGTCCAGCCCGGCGGAGGCCACCAGCTCGGTGAAGGTGCGGGTGCCCGCCAGCTTCACCAGGCCCAGGTACTTCTTCCAGGCGCCGGCCCGGTCGGCCTGCATCAGGTTCCAGAACTCCAGGGCCACCGTCTGGGCCAGGCAGTAGTCGATATAGTAGAAGGGCCGCTCGTAGATGTGGCTCTGGCGCTGCCAGCCCTTGGCGTCGCCGTAGAAGGGGATCTCACCCAGCTTCATCCAGGGCATGTAGACCCCCAGCAGTTCCTTCCACACCTCGTGGCGCTGGGCGGGGGTCATGTCCGGGTTCTCGTACACGATGTGCTGGAAGTGGTCCACCATGGTGCCGTAGGGGATGAAGGTGATGGCGTCGGACAGGTGCTTGTAGCGGAACTTGTCCGCCTGGGGCCCGAAGAACTTCTCCGACCAGGGCCAGGCGAAGAACTCCATGGACATGGAGTGGATCTCGCAGGACTCATAGGTGGGGCTGTGGTTCTCCATGGGCACCATGTCCCGGGCCACATAGGCGGCGAAGGCGTGGCCCGCCTCGTGGGTCATGACCTCCACGTCGCCCTGGGTGCCGTTGAAGTTGGCGAAGATAAAGGGGCTGTGGTAGTCGGGAATATCGGTGCAGTAGCCGCCGCCTGCCTTGCCGGTGCGGGAGAGCACGTCCAGCAGCTCCCCGTCCATCATGAAGTCGATGAACTCCGCCGTCTCAGGGGACAGGTCGTGGTAGAATCCCACGCCCTGGGCCAGGATGTCGTCGGGGCCGCCCTGGGGCACCGCGTTGCCGCCCCGGTAGAAGAGGGCGGCGTCGGCAAAGTTCAGGGGGTACTCCTTGCCCAGCCGCTTGGCCTGGGCCTTCACCACCTGCTCCGCCGCAGGCACCAGGTACTTCACCACGGCGGAGCGGAACTTCTCCACGTCCTCCTTGGTGTAGCTGTTGCGGCTCATGCGGTAGTAGCCCAGCTCCACGTAGTTGTCGTAGCCCATCTCCCGGGCCTGGCGGGTACGGACCTGGACCAGCTCGTCATAGAGAGCGTCCAGCTCCTTGCCGTGCTCCAGGTAGAAGTTGCCCTCCGCCTCCCAGGCGGCCCGGCGGCGGTCGTCGTCCGGGTCCTGCTTGAAGGGGGTCAGCTGGGACAGGGTGTACACGCCGCCCTCAAAGGGAATCTGGGCGGAGGCGATGAGCTTTGCATAGTCCAGCGTCAGGGCGTTCTCCCGCTGCATCTGGGGCACGATGGAGGGGATGAAGGTCTTGAGTTCCATCTCCATGTTCTTCAGGAACAGCCCGCCGTACTCCGCCTCAAAGTCCGGCCGGAAGGGAGATGCCAGCAGAACCTTCTGGAACTCCTGCTGCACCTCCCGCAGGAGGGGCAGGTGCTCGGCCATGAAGCGGGCCTCCTCGTCGTAGTAGGCGTCCCGGGTGTCGATGGTGTGTCGGACATAGGCCAGGGTGTCCGCAGTATAGAGATGGCTCTGCAGCTCCTGCATCTTCAGGAAGGCGTCCTTGGCCTCCTCATAGGACTTCGCCCCTTTCAGCGCTTCTGTGCAGGCGCTGATCTCGGCCTTGGCGGCCTCCAGGTCGGGCCGGGTGTAGGTCATATCGGAAAATTTCATTTTCTTACGCTCCTTTCCGTCAGCCCCTCCCCTGCTCTGGGCGGGAGAGGGTCCAGATTCCATATTAGGGCACAACCGCGCCTTTGGCAAGGATTATTTTTCCGCACGCCATCCAAAAAATGCGCAGAAAACCGCCCCCGGCGGTTGGCCGGGGGCGGTAAGAAAGGAACTGGGATTACTGGGCGTAAGCCGCGGCGTTGGCGCCGGCGATGCGGCCCCAGGCGAAGCAGTTGGCCAGGGTGAAGCCCATGTAGGCGCTGTTGGCGCTGGCCTCGCCGGCCACGTACAGGCCGGGGATGCTGGTGCCGTCGGCCCGGATGACTTCGGCGTTCTCGTTGCGGGCGATGCCGCCGTAGGTGATGATCTCGCAGGGCACCAGGGGGATGGCCACGTAGGGGGCGGTCAGCTTGGCCAGCTCGTCGCCGGTGCGGCGGAACTCCTGGTCATAGCCGGCGTCCACGTAGGCGTTGAAGTTGTTGATGGTCTCCTCCAGCCCGGCGGCATCCACGCCCAGGTTGGCGGCGAACTCCTCGATGGTGTTGCCGGTGACGTACTCCAGGTCCAGGTTGCGCTTGGTCTTGCCGTTGGTGGCGTCAATGGCGGCCTGGTCGGAGATGGCCCAGACGTAGCCCAGGCCGTCCTTGTGCATCTGGTCGAACACGGGGCTGTTGAGCTTCTGGGTCATGTAGCCCTGGTCCTTCTCGTTGACGAAGCGCTTGCCCTCGGCGCCCACCATGATCACGTTGGGCAGGGCCATGAAGCCGTTGTTGTTGGCGGTGGCGGAGGTGCCGTTGTGCTCGGCCATGATGGTGTAGTCCTTGAGGACGCACATCATGTCGTCGGTGTGGGTGGTGGCGGCGCCCACGTTGCTGGCCATGATGATGCCGTCGCCGGTGGAGCCGGGGAAGCCGATGCCGAAGGTGCCGGCCAGCTCGGGGGTGAAGCGGGCGGTGAGCTCGGGGTTGTAGGCGTAGCCGCCGGTGCAGATGACCACGCTCTTGGCGGTGATGGTGAACTCGCTGCCGCCCTTCTCGGCCTTCACGCCGCCCACGCTGCCGTCGGCGTTCATGACCAGCTCAGTGGCCTTGGTCTCCAGCATGAGCTCCACGCCGGCGTCGTCCAGGGTCTTGCTGAAGGGCTCGGCCATGCCGGCGCCCGCGCCGTCCACCTGGTGCATCATCTGCAGGGGGCCGTAGCCCACCTTCACGTCGGTGAAGTTCAGACCCACCCGGTCGGCCAGCCAGTTGATGGTCTCGCCGCTCTTCTCCAGGGTGATGGTGGTGAGCACCGGGTCCAGATGGTAGGAGGCGTTGCTCATCAGGTTGTCGTACATCTCGTCGAAGGTGAGCTCAATGCCCATCTCCTTCTGCAGGTCGCTGCCGTAGGCGCCGATGACGCCCTGGGAGGTGAAGGTGGTGCCGCCGATGGAGGCCATCTTCTCCAGCAGGATGACGGTGCCGGCGCCCTGGTCCTTGGCCTCGATGGCGGCGCACAGGCCGGCGCCGCCCGCGCCGATGACCACCACGTCGGCGGTCATGTCGCCGGTGGTCTCGGTCTCGTCGGACTGGACGGGCACCTGCTTGAGGGCCTCCACGTCGCCGCCGGCCTCGGTGATGGCGGCGGCCACGGCGGTCAGGATGGCGTTGCTGGTGTTGGTGGCGCCGCTGACGGTGTCAACACCCAGGGACTGGTTGTCCACGATGGCCTTGGGGATGCGCTCCAGGGCGGGGGCGGCGATGCTCTCGGTCTCGGACTGCTCGGTCACCACCACGCTGGTGATGGCGCTGTCGCTGACGGTGACCTCAACGGTCACAGGGCCGTTGTTGCCGTCGGCAGTGCCGGTGTAGGTACCGGCGGTGTAGGCGCCGGCAGGAGCGGGGTTGCCGCTGGGGTTCTCGGAGCTCTGGGGCTGGCTGTTACAGCCGGCCAGCATGCCCACCAGGAGCGCGGAGCCGAGCAAGAGGCTGATTCCTTTTTTCAGATTCATTGAGGTGTTCCTCCTTCTTCTTTCCTGAGCTGTCTTTCCCTCGGTTCAGGTTGTCAAGATTATAACATTTTTCTCACCCTCTTACAAGCTAAATTTGACAAATTATTTGCATTTTCGTCCATTAGTTATTTTATTTTTTGTATTTGTTGCACATTTCTTTCGTTATCTTGCGGTCAGAATCTCCGCCGCAGCAAGAACACAGGTGAATTGACAGGCGTACCTTCCGCCGATATACTGAACGTAAGAAATTATGGGGAGGCGCGGCCCATGGACGACTATATCAGGCTGAAAAAGTCCAACTGCAAGAACTGCTACAAGTGCATCCGCAACTGTCCCGTCAAGTCCATCCGGTTCTCCGACCACCAGGCCAACATCGTCCCCGACGAGTGCATCCTCTGCGGCCGGTGCTTTGTGGCCTGCCCCCAGAACGCCAAGGAGGTGCGGGACGACCTGCCCGCCGCCCGGGCCCTGCTCGCCGGCGGCGCGCCGGTGTATGCCAGCGTGGCCCCCTCCTTTGTGGCCGCCTGGGACGGGGTGACCATCTCCTCCATGGAGAACGCCCTGAAGGCCCTGGGCTTTGCCGGGGCCGAGGAGACCGCCCTGGGGGCCACCATGGTCAAGACGGAGTACGAGCACCTGACCGCCGCCGGGGAACAGCAGGTCATCATCTCCACCTGCTGCCACACGGTGAACCTGCTGGTGCAGAAGCACTTCCCCGAGGTGCTGCCCGCCCTGGCCAAAGTGGTGTCCCCCATGCAGGCCCACTGCCGGGACCTGAAGCGGCGGCACCCCGGGTGCCGCACCGTGTTCATCGGCCCCTGCATCTCCAAAAAGGATGAGGCCGAGTCCTACCCCGGCATTGTGGACTGCGTGCTCACCTTTGAGGAGCTGTCCGCCTGGCTGGAGCAGTCAGGCGTGACCCTGGAGCAGGGGACTGACGGCAACCAGGAGAGCCGGGCCCGGCTCTTCCCCACCACCGGCGGCATCCTGCGCACCATGGCGGAGCGGAACCCGGACTACGCCTACCTGGCGGTGGACGGCATCGACAACTGCATCACCGCCCTGCGGGACATCGCCGAGGGCCGGATGGGCAAGTGCTTCATCGAGATGTCCGCCTGTCCCGGCAGCTGCATCGGCGGTCCGGCCATGGGCAAGAACCGCCGGGCTGCGGTGCGGGACTTTGTCACCGTGGACCGGTACGCCGGCCCCGCCGACTTCCCCTTCGAGCCCCTGCCGCCGGAGAAGATGAACAAGCGCTTTCCCCTGCTGCTCAGCGGACAGGTCAAGCCGGGCAGCGCCGCCATTGAGGAGGTGCTGCGGCAGATGGGCAAAACCCGTCCCTCCGACGAGCTCAACTGCGGCACCTGCGGGTACGACACCTGCCGGGAGAAGGCGGCGGCCGTGCTGGCGGGCAAGGCGGACATCACCATGTGCCTGCCCTACCTGAAGGAGCGGGCCGAGTCCTTCTCCGACCACATCATCCAGAACACCCCCAACGCCATCGTGGTCTTTGACGACACCCTGGTCATCCAGCAGGTCAACGACGCGGCCTGCCGTCTGCTGGGGGCCGGGCCGGAGGAGCTGAAGGGCACCCAGCCCGGGGGGCTCCTGGCCCCGGAGGTCTACGCGGAGACCCTCCAGCTGGGCCGCCCTTACCACCAGAAATGCCTCTACCTCCAGGATTATGACAAATATGTGGAGCAGATGGTCACCTACGACGAGGGCTACCATATCCTCATCTGCATCATGCGGGACATCACCGCCGAGGAGCGGGAGCGGGAGCGCCGGGAGGCGGTGAACGCCATCACCCTGGAGGTGGCGGACAACGTCATCGCCAAGCAGATGCGCACCGTCCAGGAGATCGCCTCCCTGCTGGGGGAGACGGCGGCGGAGACCAAGGTGGCCCTCACCAAGCTGAAGGAGAGCCTGGGCCATGAGTGAACTGATTCCCGACGTGGGCTATGTGAGCCTGAACAAATTCGGCGAGCAGCTGTGCGGCGACCACGTGGAGATCGTGGACGGCGGAGACGGCAGCCTGGTGGTGGTGCTGGCCGACGGGCTGGGCTCGGGCGTGAAGGCCAGCATCCTGTCCACCCTGACGGCCAAGATCATCTCCACCATGATGGCCAACGGCCTGTCCCTGGCCGACTGCGTGGACACCATTGCCGCCACCCTGCCGGTGTGCTCGGAGCGGCAGGTGGCCTACTCCACCTTCACCATCCTGCGCTTTGCCGGGGGCAAGACAGCCCAGATTATCCAGTACGACAACCCCCACGTCATCCTCCTGCGGGACGGCCACCCCTACGCCTACCCCCAGGACATGGTGGAGATCGACGGCAAGAAGATCTACCAGGCCAGCCTTGACCTGATGGAAAACGACACCTTTGTGGCCTTCAGCGACGGGGCCCTCCACGCCAGCGTGGGGCCGGTGCTGGACCTGACCTGGGACCGGTGGGCCATCGGCCAGTTTCTGGAGACCATGTACGACCCCCACGCCACCGCCAAGACCGTGTCCTCCGTTCTGGCCGGAGAGTGCAAGCGGCTCTACGGCGAGCGGCCCGGGGACGACACTACGGTGTGCACCGTCCGGCTCCGGCGGCGGCAGACCGTCAGCCTGATGCTGGGCCCCTCCCGTGACCCGGACGACGAGGAGGCCATGCTCACCGCCTTTTTCGCCGAGCCGGGCAAGCACATCGTCTCCGGCGGCACCACCTCTGCCCTAGCCGCCCGGCACCTGGGCCGTGAGCTGGACACCACCCTCCCCGCCTACGTGGACCCGGAGATCCCGCCCACAGCCAGGCTGGAGGGGGTGGACCTGGTCACCGAGGGGGTGGTCACCCTGGGGCGGGTGGTGGAGTACGCCAGGGACTACCTGGGGGACAACGCCCGGTACAGCCAGTGGGGCTATAAAAAGGACGGGGCCTCCCTGGCCGCCCGGATTCTCTTTGAGGACGCCACCCACGTCAACCTGTACATCGGCCGGGCGGTCAACCCGGCCCACCAGGCCGCCGGCCTGCCCATCGGATTCGACCGGAAGATGCAGATCGCCGACCAGCTCTCCGACTGTCTCAAGCAGATGGGAAAGACGGTCAAGATGTACAAATTCTGACCAAAAGGCTGATTTTTTGTGGAGAGGAGGGATTTTGTGTTCCGAATCGCCATCGCGGAGGACGACGAGGCCTGCGCCCGGCAGCTGCGGGAGTACCTGGACCGGTACGGCCGGGAGAACGGCGAGGAGCTGGAGGTCCGGTGGTTCCCCGACGGCCTGGAGCTGGTGGAGGAGTACCGCCCCATCTACGACCTGATCCTTCTGGACATCGAGATGCCCCACCTGGACGGCATGACCGCCGCCCAGAAGATCCGCCGCGCGGACAGCGAGGTGCTCATCCTCTTCATCACCAACATGGCCAAGTACGCCATCAGCGGCTACGAGGTGGAGGCCCTGGGCTTCATGCTCAAGCCGGTGAACTACTTCTCCCTGTCCCTCAAGCTGAAAAAGGCCTTCTCCTACCTCCACAGCCGGGCCCAGAAGAGCCTGATGGTCCCCACTCAGGAGGGGATGCAGAAGATCTCCGCCTCGGACATCCGCTACGCGGAGGTGGCGGACCACCGGCTCCAAATTCATACCGCCCAGGGGGTATACACCATGCGGGGCACCCTCCAGGAGCTGGAGGAAGAGCTGGAGGGTCAGCACTTTGCCCGGTGCAACAAGGGCTATCTGGTCAACCTGCGCCACATCCAGCTCATCAAGAGCGACCGAGTGGTCGTGGCCGGGGGCGACGAGCTGCTCATGAGCCGCAGGAAGAAGGAGGAATTCCTCCTGGCGGTGACCGAATACTATGGAAAAGGGGGCCGGTAGATGGAATTTCTCGACTTAGTGGACAATTTTCTCAAGCAGACCATACAGACCCGGGACCTGCTGCTGGCCTGCGGGCTCTTCGCCATCCCCCTGGCCAAGCGCCCCCACCTGTGGGTCAAGCTGGCACTGGGTATCCCCGCCTCCCTGGCCCTCTCCTGCCTCATCCCCCATGGCACCTTCAGCTACCTGCTGGAGCTGCTGGTAGTCATCGCCCTGGTGTGGCTGTGCTGCGACCTGCCGGTGACCGACGCCGTGTACTGCGGCGTGTGCGGGTACGCCTGCCAGCACATCGCCTACGCCGTCTACTCCATTATCCGGGCCCTGCTCCCCGGCGTGTCCTGGGAGAATCCGCCCGGTCTCTCCCTCCCCTATTTTCTGATCTATCCCCCGGTCTTTGTCCTGCTCTACTTTCTCTTCGGCCGGAACCTGGCCGGCGGCGGCCGGTACGACGTGGACGTACACCAGACCCTGTTCTCCTCCATCGGCACCCTGGCGGTGGTGTGGCTCCTCAGCACCGTGGCCCAGACCCTGGCGGCGGGCAATCCGGGCATCAGCATCGTGTGCCATCTGTACGGCATCTTCTGCTGCGTGTCCATGTTCTGGGGGCAGGTCAACCAGCGCAACCGCTCCCGGCTGGAGCGGGAGCTGGTGCTCCAGCAGCAGCTCGCCCGCCAGCAGCGGGAGCAGTACGAACTCACCCAGGAGACCATCGACATCATCAACCGCAAGTGCCACGACCTGAAGCACCAGGTGGCCGCCCTGCGGAACATCTCCTCGGAGGAACAGCGGGAGGCCCACCTGTCCGAGATCGAGCGCTCCATCCAGATCTACGACTCCACCCTGGAGACGGGCAGCCGGGTGCTGGACACAGTGCTCACCGAGAAGAGCCTGTACTGCGGCGCCCACCAGATCACCATGACCTGCATGGCCGACGGACGGCGGCTCTCCTTCCTGGACGACGTGGACGTGTACACCATCTTCGGCAACGCCATCGACAACGCCATTGAGAGCGTCAGCGGCCTGACCGACCCGGAGAAGCGGGCCATCGCCGTGTCGGTGTGGAGCAAGAGCGGCCTGCTGCTCATCCAGTTTGAGAACTACTATGAGAAGGAGCTCCGCTTTGAAAACGGCATTCCGGCCACCACAAAGGCGGACAAGGCGGACCACGGCTTCGGCATCCGCTCCATCGGCTACACCGTGAAGAAGTACGGCGGCCACCTGGCCATCAGCGCTGAGGACCACCTGTTCCTGCTGAGCATCTCCATTCCCCTGCCCTGACACAGCAAAACTCCCCGCCGCAGTGTGCGGCGGGGAGTTTTTGTGCCTCCAGGCTCAATAGTCCGGGTCCAGAGAGGTGCGCAGGGTGGAGTGGTCGAAGCTCAGGTTGGCGGTGCCATCCCCGTTGTCAGTCCAGATGCCCTCAATGTGAGAGGGGCCCTGGGGCGGCATCTCGCTGTACTGGTCAAAGCGGAAGGTGCCGTCGGTGTACAGCTCCAGGGGGCCGTCCTTGATGGCAAAGGGGCGGTTGTCGCTGGTCATGCTGTAGGTGTAGGCGGATCCGGCGGAGGCGGCGGTGGGCGTGGCGGTGAAGTTGAAGCTGATGGAGCTGTTGCCGCAGTTGAACACGCCGCCGTTGGTCAGGTCAAAGCGGTCCACGTACTGGGGATAGCTGAAGGAGTTGCGGGCAATGCCGTCGGTGTAGTAGTAGTTGGCGGAGATCACGTTGTGGCCGTCAAAGGTGACGCCCTGGGCCACCTGGGTGGTGTCCGAGGTGGGATTGGTGACAAAGGCGCTCTCGCTGTGGGCCACCGCGGTGATGTCATAGGTGGCGCCCGGGGTCAGGGCGTCAGAGACGGCGTTGTAGTGGTCGGCGGACAGGTCCTCCACCGTGACCACCACCGCGTCGGCGGCGTGGGCCGTGTTGGTGAAGGTCACCTCCACGGTGTCCGGGTAGACCTGGTACATGTAGTCGGCAATGTTGGACACCTGGACGTCAACGGTGCCGTCAAAGGTGTTCCACAGGTAATCCACCACCGGGGCGTCCTGGGCGCCGGAGAAGGAGTAGGTGGCGGTGGCGGCGGTGGACATGGCGTGGGCGGAGTCGTTCAGGCTGGGGAAGGCGAACACCTTCACCAGGTACTCGCCGTAGCCGTACTGGACCAGGTCGTCGATGTTGCCCGAGTAGGTCTCGCCGCCGGTGCCGGTGGCGGCGATGGAGTTGCTGGAGAAGAGGAAGGGGTCGCTGTCGCCGGTGGCGTCGGGGGCGCAGAAGTAGACCAGGTAGTAGTCCGCGTTGGCCACGCCGGTGAAGGAGTAGTCCCCGTTCTCGCTGAGGGTGAAGTCGGCAGGGGCATCCAGCTTGGCGGCCGTGCTCTGGCTCTCCGTGGCGGAGCCGCCGGCGGAGGTGCTGCTGGCGAACCAGTCGTCCATGACGGCCCCCACCTCGTCGTAGTAGGTGTTGATGTTGTCCAGGGCCGTGGTGGCGCAGGAGGTGCACAGCAGGCCCAGCACGCCCGCCGTGAGCAGCAGGCTGAGAAGTTTACGCGGTTTCATTCAAGCCGCCTCCTTTCTGGTGAAGCAGGAGGCAATCCCCAGGATGGCCGTGGCGAAGCAGAGCAGAATGATGGCCACCACAGGCACCAGGGAGCCCCGGGCGCCGTACATGGTGATGTTGTTGAGCCGGTCGGCCCAGACGGGGTAGCTGTTGAGGAAGAACAGGCCCACGCCGTAGGACACCAGGAGCACCTGGACCAGGTTGAGGAACTCGGTGGCCTTCTTGTCCACCAGGGCATAGGCCAGTCCGCAGACCGCGCCCAGCAGAAGGGCCAGGACCACGATGGAGTCCATATAGCTGTAGATGGCGCCGTAGATGATAAACGCGACCAGAGCAACCAGATTGACCGCCGCGGCGATCAGGCTCAGCTTCGCGCTGATGCTTTTTCCCTTCATACCTTACTTCACCTCCGCAGTGTGCTTTTTCTTGTACACCATGACGGCGCTGGCGGCGGTGCAGACCACAAAGCCCACGCCCAGCACCGCCGTGGCGATCAGCAGGGCCTTCTGCCAGCCGGGCACGATGGTGAGGATGGTGCTGCCGCTGGTCAGGCCGTTGACCGACCAGGTCCGGCTGAGGACATACAGGTCGTGCTTGGCGGCCTCACGCAGGTAGGAGAGGATGGCGGTGTCGCCGCCGTCGATGAGGCCCTGGATGGCGTTGCGGTAGGCGCCGGCGTCCAGGCAGTAGTAGTCCTGACCGGTGACCAGGAACTCGGCGAAGTGGTTCTTGTAGGCGTAGGAGGAGTAGCCGTCGGAGGTGACGTGGCCCTTGAAGCCCCACTCGCCCCGGAGCACGCCGTCCAGCAGGGCGGGGTTGGCGTTGTTGGGCACGCAGCCGATGCGGTTGAATGCGGTCATGACGCTCAGGGCGCCGCCCTCACAGAAGGCCCCCTCAAAGGCCCGGAGATAGTTCTCACGCAGGGCCTGCTCGTTGGTGAAGGTGGCCACGCCGTCACGGGCGTAGTCCTGGTCGTTGAGGGCGAAGTGCTTGATGCAGAAGGTGGTGCCCACGGCCTGCATAGCGGCGGCCTCGTGGGTGCCCACGATGTAGCCGAAGTTGCCGTCCTCAGACCAGTACTGGTGGTTGCGCCCGCCGAAGGGGGTGCGGTGCAGGTCGCCGCCGCCGTACCAGATCTCGGTGGCGCCGCAGAACAGGGACTCAATGCCCAGCAGGCGGCCCCGCTGGTCAAACCGCTCGGTGTTCCAGGTGCGGGAGGTGGTGACCTCGGACACCCAGCCGATGCAGCTGGCATTGTTGCACACCAGGTTGCCGATGCCGGTGTTGTCGTCGGTGCGGTTGGCGCCGGGCATGCCCACGCTCTCGATGGGGTCGTAGCCGTCGTTGTCGGAGATCAGGCTGAGCATCTCGTCGATGGACAGCTGGTCCAGGAAGGCGTTCCAGGTCTCCTCGTCGTCAAAGCCGGTGTAGTACAGGTCGGCGAAGGTCAGGCCGGTGTCCGCGCCGGTGGTGAAGGTCTCGCCGGTGTCGTACTCCGAGGCGTTGTACCAGTCGGGGATCATGTCCTCCAGCATCTCCTCGGTCATGGCCACCTTGATGGCCTCGGCGGGGTAGGTGCCCTCCCAGTCGGAGCGGGAGAGGTAGGTGAAGTCGTAGTCGTAGTAGTTGATGTCGGCCTTGTCAAAGAGGTTGGTGACCTCCACGCCGGTGAACCGGGACAGGTCATAGCTCTCGGTGTCCAGCTCGGCCTGGTTCCAGGTGTGGGTCTTGGCGGCGTCGCCGTCGTAGTCCATACCGTTGGCGGTGGTGCAGCCCTTGGCGGCCAGGATGTTGTTCAGCGCGTCGTGGGCGCTGGTGCCGATGGCCAGGTAGTAGTCCCCCGCGCTGAGGATGTATCCGGCGGCGCCGTAGGTGTCGTAGCTGGCCAGGAAGTAGCGGTCCACCTCAACGGTGACGGTCTCGCTGGCGCCCGGCTCCAGGGTGCCGGTCTTGCCCATGCCCACAAACTGGACGGCCGCCTTCTCTACGTTGTTCTGCTTCTCGTAGTCGCCGTAGGGGGTCTGGGCATAGACCTCCACCACGTCCATACCGGCCACGTCGCCGGTGTTGGTCACGGTGACCTCCACCAGGTAGGAGTCGGTGTTGGGGTCGTACTCCACGCCGTCCAGGGTCTGCTCAAAGGTGGTGTAGCTCAGGCCGTAGCCGAAGGGGAACACCACCTCGTCGGTGTAGCTCCAGGCTCCGCCGGTGGAGGAGCCCACGGCGCTGGAGGCGTTGCCCGCACCCAGGACGGTGTCCTCGTAGCGGGTCTCATAGTACTTGTAGCCGGTGTAGATGCCCTCGGCGTAGAGGATCCAGTTGCTCTCCGAGGTGCCGTCGGCGCCCCAGTCCGCGTCATTGGCGGCCACCCAGTCCAGGTTGGACCACTGCTGGGTGTTGTTGCCCGCATAGGTGACGGCGGGAGCGGACAGGGAGTTGGCGGCGTAGGTGTCCACCACGCGGCCGGAGGGATTGGCGGCGCCCACCATCAGGTTGACCACGCCGGTGTAGCCCACCGCGCCGGGACGGCCCACCAGCATGCAGGCGTCCACGCCGTAGTCGTCCAGCCAGTCCAGCTCCATGGCCTGCTCGGAGTTGATGAGCACGATGATGGAGCCGAACACGCCGGCCTCCTTCTGGCTCTGGAGGTAGGCCATCAGATCGGCCTCGTTGTCGGACAGGCCCAGGTAGTGGTTGCCGTCGTCGTTGTAGAGGGATGCGTCGTTGCTCTCGCTGCCCGCCCGGGACAGGACCACGATGGCCGCGTCGTTGCAGCTGCTCTGCCAGGAGCTCTCCTGGGCCTTCACGTCGGCGATGGGGGCCTCCACCACAGAGGTGATGCTGGTGGTGCCCAGGTCGGCGTAGGCGGTGTCGCCCAGGGTGGCGTTCACGTTCTCCGCGCCCAGGGCGTCCTGAAGGGCGGAGGTCAGGGTGGAGGCCACGATGGACTCAAAGGGAGTGCGGGTGGAGGTGCCGATGGGGTGGAACGCGCCGTTGCCGAAGATGGTCACGCCGGCCCCCTCCGCCAGAGGCAGAGCCCCGTTGTTGGTCAGGAGCACGGTGCCCTCTTCGGCCTGCTTGATGTTCTCGGCGGCCACGTCCATCTCCAGCATCAGGGCCGCCTGGTTGTTGTTGGGGTCGGTGCCGTACTCGTTGTCGTAGACCACCGCGTCGGCCGCCGCGGCGTCGTCACTGTGGATGATCTGGGTGGTGGAGACGCCCAGGGCCTGGTTGATGACGCCCGCATAGTGGAAGGTCAGCGTGGTTGCGGCGGTGCACAGGAAAAACAGAAACGCCATGATTCCGGCCACGCCGCGCAAGATTGCCGCTTTTCTTTTCATATACGTCCTCCTCTGCTTGTTCTTGTTGTGCCAGGATGTTCCTCTTTCTCTTCCTCCTCCGTCAAAAGTTCAGAGGGCCGTCCGCCCTCCGTGCCGCGGAGCATGTCTCCCGCGACACGTTCTGTCTGTCAGTATAGATATTTACCGCCGGTTCGGCGCGGTTTTGTCTCAAGCGGTTTATTTGCCGCCCGAAACGGTCAAAGCGGTCAAGAAAAAGCGCAGCTGTTTTGGTCATTTTCGCCAAAACAGCTGCGCTGAAAACAGCAAAATGCCCCGCCGGGCGTGTCCCATTACAGGCACATCCGGCGGGGCAAAAGAGTTCTTTTTCTATTAAAGCAGGACCAGGCCGTATTTTTTCGCCATCTCGGCCAGGAATTCCGGCTCCAGGTCGCCGGTGCCGTCCCAGAAGGCCCGGCCCTGGTACACCCGCAGGGCCTGCTCCAGCAGCTCGGGCACGTCGGACCACAGGCACAGGGCATCCCGGATGGCGTACTGGTTCTCCGCAAAGACGGCCACGTCGTCCTCCTCCAGAATGGCGATCTTCAGCGCCCCCTGGGGACAGATCTCCTCCGCCTCCAAGATCTCCTCCATCAGGTCGGGGGTACACTCGATGGTCTCCCCTACGTCCACGTCGGGGGTGATGAACCGGGCCTCCTTCTCGCTGGCGCAGGGGATCACGTCCGGGTCGCGCTCCGGCGGCACAAAGCGGGAGAGGTCCACCTGCTCCAGGTCCCGGCTCAGGGCGGCCACGCCCTCGCCGCTGATGCCTCCGCCGCAGGCAAAGACCCGAACCCCCGCCTCTGCCAGCGTCTGGGGCGCGGGCATGGCGCTGTCCGCCACCACCGCCAGAGGGATGGTTGCGTAGGGCGTCAGCCGCTGGAGCTGCTCCAGCAGCACCTCCGCCCCCTCGCCGCAGGACAGCCCGAAGGCGGCCGCGCCCATGCCCTGCATCACGATCAGGGCGGCCAGCACGTCGGTGCCCGACTCCGTGCGCCCCTCCTCGTCGCAGCGGGCCAGCACCACCACCGGCTTCCCCGAGGCCTGTCCCACCGCCAGCATGGCGGCCCGCTCCTCGGCCATGGTCATGCCCTCCGCCAGCAGGAACAGGTCCACGCCCGCCTCCTCCAGGGCGGCGGCCTGTTCGGCATAGGCCGTCACCAATTCCTCAAAGGTCACGTCGCCGAAGGGCTCCAGCTCCTGCCCGGCGGGCCCCATGCCCCCGGCCACCAGGACCTCCGGCCCCACCGCCCGGCGGGTCAGCTCCACCAGGGTGCGGTTGTACCCACGCACGTCCTCCTCCCCGTCCCGGCGGGGCAGGCGGAACCGGTTGCCCCGAAAGGTGGGCGCCGCCACCGCGCCGCAGCCGGCCGCGGCCCAGGACCGCTGGAGCAGGTTCAGCTTCTCCCGGTGCCCGGGGAGCCAGGTGCTCTCCCGGCCGCCGTCCGTCCCGCCGTCCTCGGCGCCGCCGATGAGAAGAGGCACAGGTATGTCCATGGAATCGTTTCCTCCTTGGGCTTCATATATTTGGAATTCAGTATACCGGGTTCTGCCTGAAATTGCAAGGCAATCTTCCCGCTGCCGGGCAAAATACGGCAGAAGGGCGGACGCCGCGCTCTGCGGCGTCCGCCCCGGGTGGTTCAGTCTGGAGTTTGGTGCCCGTCTCAGCGGAACAGGGGCAGCAGGGCCGCGCCGATGATGCCCGCGTCGTTGCCCAGCTGGGCCAGAGTGAGGATGGTGCGGCGCTTGCTGTCCCGGGCGTAGTCCTCCCGGTCCACGATGGCCCGCACAGGCCCCATCAGGGTCTCGCCGGCGCCGGCCACACCGCCGCCCACGCAGAAGATCTCGGGCTGGAAGATGTTGATCAGGCTGGTGATGCCGCAGGCCAGATAGGACTGGTACTCCTCCACCAGCTCCTTGGCCAGCAGGTCCCCCTGGGAGGCCGCGTCAAACACGGTGCGGGCCTCCACCTTGTCCAGGTCGCCGTCGGCCAGCTTCCACAGCAGGGTCTCCCGGTTGTCCTGCATCCGCTCCCGGGCCCGCTTGATGATGGCGGTGGCGGAGGCGTAGGTCTCAAAACAGCCCCGGCGGCCGCAGGTGCACAGCCGGCCGTTGTACTCGATGACGAAGTGGCCCACTTCCAGACCGGCGTAGTTGAAGCCGGTGTACAGCTTGCCGTCCAGCACGGCGCCGCCGCCCACGCCGGTGCCCAGGGTGATGGCCACCATGGACTGGCTGCCCTTGCCCGCGCCGGCGGCATACTCGCCCAGAGCCGCGGCGTTGGCGTCGTTCTCGATGTAGACCTCCTTGCCCAGGCGGGCCTTGAGCATGTCGGCCAGGGGCACGTTGTGGAAGTCCAGGTTGGACCAGTACTCCACGATGCCGTTCTTGGGGTCAATGACGCCGGGGGATCCGATGCCCACCGACGCAATATCATCCATGGTGAAACCGCCGGCGGTCAGCGCCTGCCGGGCCGCCTCGGCCATGGCGGCGGCAACGGCCTCCGCGCCGGTACGGGGCGTGGAGATCTTGCCCCGGCTGAGAATGGTGCCCGCTTCATCCACTACGGCGGCCGCCACATTGATGCCGCCCAGGTCAATGCCCAGATACTTCATAAGAAAAAGTCCTCCCTTTTTCTGCTTTGTTCTCCGCAGCCGCTCCCCACTCCCTCTTGACCCTGTCCCTGAGGACCGGGCCCATAAAAGCGGCCGCGCTGCCGCACCGGACCAGCGCGGCATTTTCTTCTCTATTATAGCGAAAAAAGCCGTGCCCCACAAGAGGGCACGGCCGTTTCCGCTGTAAAAATAATCCTTTCTCCGAGGGCATTTCAGAGGCAATCTGTGAAAACAGGTTCTGTTTTACCTGTATTTTCCCATTTTGTCCGCTCTTTTTCCACCTGCTGCGGTGGAAATGCTTCTCTCTGCACCGTCTTACGCGGCGGGGACCACTCTATTCAGCCCCGCAGCCGCTGCGCATGTGTTTTTTTCGCTGTTGCGGCGCTTGGTGGACAGGTGGACCGCCAGGGTGACGCAGCCGCTGAGGAGCAGGAAGGCGTAAAAGCTGATGCCCCGGGACACCAGTACCGCCGGCGTCACCAGGGAGGTGCCGAAAAACAGGGCGAACAGGGTGACAAAGCCGCCCTCGGTGGCGCCCACCGCGCCGGGCAGGGGCAGCGAGGAGGTGGCCAGGGTGAGCAGGGCCTGGGCGCCCACCAGCTCCATGGCCCCGTGGCCGCTCAGGCCGAAGGCCTTATACACCACAAAGGGCACCAGGAACAGGGCGGTGAGCTGCACCAGGTTCAGACCCAGCAGCACGGGCACCAGAGCGGCGTTTTTCTTAAAGCACTCCGCGCCGGAGCGGTACTCAGCCATCTGCCGCTCCAGCTTCTCCGCCGCGGCGGCCCGGTCCCGGACCAGCCGCAGCCGGGCGCCCAGGTTCAGCAGGCCGTTCATCAGCCGCCGGGCGGCGTTGGGCAGGAACATGAAGCAGAGCATCCCGGCGGTGAGGGCCAGCATGACCACCCCGCCGTAGAGCAGCAGCAGGCCCATGCCGGGGCCCATGGCGGTTATGAGGCCCGGCATGGCAATGGCCGTAACGGCTGCGTACAGGAGCACGGTCACCTGGTAGCACACGGCGATCATCATCATGTTCAGGGCCCCGTGGGCGGGGGGCACGCCGTTTTTGCTCATGTAGTAGATCTGGGCGGGCTGGCCGCCGGTGGCGGAGGGGGTGATGGAGCTGACGTAGAACCCCACAAAGGAGAAGCCCAGGCAGCGGCGGTAGGGCAGCGGATGGCCCAGGCGGCCCAGGATCAGCTTGGAGCACATGGCCTCGCTGCCCACAAAGACGAACATCAGCCCCAGGCCCAGGACCACATAGCCCGGCTTCACCCGGCCCAGCACTTCCAGCAGCTGGGAGACCGGCTGATTGCGCAGCAGCAGGTAAAAGGTCAGGGCAATGAGCCCCAGCAGCAGGATGCCTCCCGCCAGACGTTTTCCCTTACTCATGGGTGTGCACCTGCCTCCAGCCCCACGCCAGCCGCCCCGCCAGGACCAGCAGCGCGGCCAGGACGGTCAGGGCCGCAAAGCGCCCCGCAGATTTCCTTTTCTTCATCACGCGCACGCTCCCTTCATCACACGCAGGGTCTCCAGAATGGCGCCCAGGCTGTTCTCCGCCAGCTGGCCCTTCAGGCGGCGCATATTGTCCGCCATGGCCGAGAGCTTCTCCCGGTCGTAGATCAGATCGCGGATCGCCTCCAGGCAGTCCTCGATCTCCTTGGCCGCCACGGCGCCGATGCCGGCGCGGAGCAGGAACCGGGCGTTGTTGATCTCCTGCTGGAGGAAGGGCTCCCAGGTCAGCAGGGGCAGTTCGGAAAAAATGCTCTCAAACATGGTGATGCCGCCGGGCTTGGAGAGCATCAGATCCGCCTGGGCCATGTAGTCGTACACCCGGTCGGTGTACCCCACCACATGGATGTGCTCGTACTTCCCGTCCAGCCGTTCTCGCAGCTTCTCGTTCCGGCCGGCGATGATGGTGGTCTCCACCCCGGGCAGGGCGTTGAGCTCCTCATAGAACCGGTCCTTCCGGGGCAGCAGGCCCAGGCCGCCGCCCATGATGAGCAGGTGCCGCCGCTGGCCGTCCCGGCGGTGGGGGGTGGTCTTGAACTGGGCCTTCACCGGGATGCCGGTGGCCACGATGATGGCCGGGTCCACGCCCTTCCTGGCCAGCCGCTCCCGCAGCTCGGGGGTGCCCACCAGATAGCAGTCGGTGCCGCTGTTGATCCACTCGCCGTGGACGGACAGATCAGTGATGCAGGTGACCAGAGGCAGCGCCGCGCCGGTCTCCTGCTTGTAGCGGGACACCAGCTGGGCGCAGAGGGGATGGGTGGCCACCACCATGTCGGGCTCCTCCTCCCCCAGCAGGGTGGACAGACGGTCCAGGAAGTGCCACTCGAAGGGCGGATGGGCGTCGCTCTCCATGTTCTCGGTCATCTTGTAATAAGTATTGTAAATCCCGCTGCCGTGGGTGACCAGCAGGGAAAATCCCTTGTACCACGCCTCAGAGGCGCTGGGTACGGCGTAATCGATAAAGTCCAGCACCTTGACCTCCGTACCGGGCTCCTCGTCCTGGAACTGCTGCGCCAGAGACTGGGAGGCCGACCAGTGGCCCATGCCGAATTTTCCCGTCAGAATCAGGACCTTCATGTCCAACCCTCCTGTCGTTGCCTGTCTTTTCCTCTTTACAGGTCTGAGTATAGCCCGCTAATCTTTAGAAAACCCTGCCCCAAAGCTTAAAGAATCATTAAGAAAAAGAAAAACCTTCCGCACGTTTTAGATAGTTTTATATTCCACAAGTAAAAATTTGCACAGATAACCAAACTTTTATTCATTCGTTACAATACACATAAATAATGAATTAATAACAAATCAAACCCCCGCCGGAATGTTCTGGCGGGGGTTTGCGCTTTATTCGTTCTTAGTCTTCGACTGAACACCGCTGTCATCTGCCGGCACCACTTTATTGCCTGCCTCGTCCACCGCCGTCTTGGCGGCGGCCAGGCCCTTGAGGAGGATGTCAGGCACGTCCACGCCCAGAGCCACCATGTTCTCCACGATGCTGGTCAGCTCGTTGATGATGTAAATGGCCAGAATGAACCAGCCGATGAGCTGGAGGAAGGACAGGTCCAGGCCCAGCACGGTGCCCACATCGATGAACACACAGGAGACACCGAAGGCCAGAGCGATGAGCACCCAGTAGGACACCTTCTTGATAATCCCCTTTGCGCCCTTGGCAGAGCTCATGGTATCGGTCGCTCTGGCCTTGAGGACGCCGTAGACGTAGTCCACCACATTGAGCACAAAGAAGAAAGCAAACAGTGGCCAGTGTGCGCCGAAGGCATAGGACATCCCCGTCAGGACGGCGCCCCAGATGAGATTGGCCTTGTCCGCAAATGCGGCAAAGATGTTTTCCATAATATGTACCTCCTACTTTCCGGCCTTGACGGCCTGGTAGAGCCTCCATGCAAATACCGCCACCTCCTGGCGGGTGATGTTGGCTGTGGGCCGGGTGCCGTCCAGCAGACCCATGGCCTGTGCCCATGCCCAGGCCTCCGCCGCCCAGTCGGCAGGCGTGTCCGCTGCGGGCTGCTGGGGCTCCTCCGGTTCTTCCTGGCCGCTCCCCTCGCTGCACAGAGCCAGGAACTCCTCCCACGCCCCTGGGGTGGCCCGGATGGTGGCGGGGCAGTTCTTGCCGTTCCAGTCGTGGTGCTGCTTGATGTTGGCCAGCGGGATGCTGTGCTCGGCCATGAGCAGCCGCACCAGAGCGGCGGCGTTGGCCTTGGCCTTCTCAAAGTCGCCGTCCGAGTTGACACAGATTTCAATGCCAATGCTCTGGGCGTTTCCGGGGCCGGCGGCGCCGTCGCCGGCATGGTAGGCCGTCTCCCCATCGGGGATGTGCTGGACAATGGCATGGTCGTCCACGGTGTAGTGCCAGCTGGTGAGAGAGGCCTCACCGGCGCTGCTGGCCAGATACTTGCCATGGTCTTCGGCATCCGCGCCGGCGGACGTGTTGCCCGTCTCATGGATGGTAATGTAGGTGTCCGGGTTGCTGCCGCCGGGTCTGTTGCGCCGTCCGGCTGGAATCATGTTCTGCTGGATGGTGATGCCGTTGTCGGTGACCCGCTGGGCCATCTCCGCCGGCTCCAGATACTCCATGGACACCCAGCCCATGTCGGTACGCCCCCAGCCGTTCCGCTCCTCCAGGACGGCCACGACGGCTCCTTGGGCGTAGGCTCCCACCTTACCGTAGCTGGTGCCGGGACCGCTGCGGATGTTGACGCCCACGCTGGGCGTCACGGTATAATAGGTCTTGTCCATATGGTCCTCCTCGTTGTCGCTGTCCAGCCAGACGCACAGGTAGCTGTCCACCGGGCGGGTGGAGTCGATGACCTGGCCGCCGCCAAAGTCGCACTGAGCACTGCCGCCGCCGTCCAGCATGACGGCCGTCTCCGCCCCCAGGGCGTACAGCTCCGCCCGCAGCTCCTCGGGGGTGGCCGCGTCCGCCGTGCCGTCGCCGGAGACGTACAGGATCAGGTGCTCCCCGTCCAGGGCCATGGCCGTGCGGCCCCGGCGGCTGCCCAGCTCCGCGCCGTAGCTCAGGGCGTCCTGGATGCCCACCATGGGGGTGAGCAGCTCATAGCCGCCGATGTAGTTGGCCCGCTCATCGGCGGGCAGCGCGGTCAGTGCGATATCGCCGCCGGAGTCCCAGGCATAGCCCCAGCAGCCCCAGCTCTCTTTTGCCCGCACCACCCCGTCTGCCTTCAGGTGGTGGGTGGGCTTGCCGATGTACTCGAAAAATCCGGCGTTGCAGATGAGGTCGGGCTGCTCCGCCGCCTTGACCTGCTCCAGGCTCCGGCCCCCGCCGGTGACCAGGGCCAGTCGCTTGATGTGTCCGAGCCGGACACGCTGGATGTACTTGCTCATGATACCACCTCCCACTGCCACAGCCCGGCGGTGCCTGGAGCCCAAACACAA